>JARBUQ010000197.1 GCA_029239545.1 Paenibacillus sp. | reverse complement strand
AGGCACGCCGCCAGCGTTCGTCCTGAGCCAGGATCAAACTCTCCATAAAGGTGAAATTTGACTTGCTCTATAACGAGTCTAGCTTTGTTGAAGATCCGAGAATCTTCAAACTTGCACGTTCGTTGTTCAGTTTTCAAGGAACAATCTTGCTGTCTTCCGGCGAGAACCTTCCGAACAGCGACTTTATTAATATACCACATTCACCCACTCGATTGCAAGAACTTTCTACAAAACTTTCATTATGTATATGTCCTGCACCGGACAAGCTTTTTTGTGGCGAAGACTAATTTATCATATCTTAATCTATGAAGTCAAGCCTGAATTTCAAATTCTTTTCAAGATGCATATAAGACAACAAACTCATTGAGTTCTTGCATTGCGTCCGCGCACATATTTGGACAATTCCTTAGGTGAAGCGAGCCTGGCATACATTCTGAAAATCACTTTGTACCGCAGCTCTATGGCACTCTTCACTTCCTGATCCAAGCGTGTATCTTTCAAGTCGAATAACATCTCATCCAACTCTTTGCGAAGTACATAATCCAGCTCTTTGCATTCCCTTTGATTGAACAGAAATCCTAACATCCGGCTAACAAGCCCCCTTGGCCGGCAGTAAATGTTGTACTAGAATCTGCCGCTTTACTGTTATGCACAGAAAATGGGAATTTTATGAATCGAAGGTTGACTTTTTTTCACATTCCCATTATCCAAGGGGTTATTGTGCTCTCAATAATAGCAGCAGCCAACAAGACCACCACAAGACACACACATAACACAGGAGTGATCCTCAGGAATTGAAGCAATTCTTCTTTACAGGCAGCACGCCCTCTAGGACTTAATATACTGAGCAAGCCTTTGAACAAGATGGCGCCAAACCGTATTCCGAACGCAGACGCGATAACAATAGCTGGAATTTCTATGATTCCATGCGGCAATATTCCCTTCAGTAACAGTCCAAGCTGAACGGCCTCTACTTGATTCTCGGCTAAGTATCCCAAGATCATCCCATTGATCACCAAAAAGAACACAGGAATAAAAGCAAAAAGCGCTCCAGCAAACACCATTAATATACTCTTGAATGTATTATTCAGAAAGATCACACCAAACAAGTAAAGCTTGGAGTTAGGCTGATCCTCAATCATCCGCGCCAGCTCCCTCAATCCATCGATTTGGCTCTGAATAAAGGAGTCGAAGCTTGAAGAAAATCCATACCCCAGTACAATTCCTGCAAGAAATACCAGTAAGGATGCTATCCAGTATTTAGTCATGACCAGCTTCATATAACTCAACAGGTTCTGAAATTTAAACATGAGCTTGACCTCCGATTGTCCGATTAAACAAGCATGAAGTTTGTGGTACGAGCATATATATGAATTCAAATCAGCATAAACAAGCTGTGTGCTCAGAGCAATTCTGATGCCGCAAGCGGTGAAGGAGGATCAGTGATCGTGAACTTTTTTTATGTTATGAACGGCAGAAAGATCAAGCAGGTTTTCATTATGTGTATTGCCGTATTATTCGCGGCCGGGGTGCTATACTCCGAGAAGGGCAATATTACCGTGTTCTCGCAGGGCGAACCTTCCGCTATCTATAGCGTTGAGACGGATAAGAAGATGCTTGCCCTTACATTCGACATTAGCTGGGGAGACAAACGTACCGAACCAATTCTTCAAATTCTACAGGAGCAAGGTGTAAAGAACGCTACTTTTTTCTTATCGTCGCCTTGGAGCCAGACTCATCCGGAAATTGTCAAGAAAATTGTAGACGCAGGGTATGAAATCGGCAGCCACGGCCACAAGCATGTCAACTACAGCGGTCTGAATGATGAAGAAATCCGCACCCAAATTGAGACGGCTCACCAGATTCTAAGCGACATCACGGGCAAAGCCCCCACCTTGATCCGACTCCCCAATGGGGATTTTGACAAACGTGTTCTTCGTATCGCAAATGAGATGAACTACAAAGTAATTCAATGGGATACCGATTCTCTTGATTGGATGAACAAAGGAACTGACAACATCATCAATCGCGTCATCACCAAAGCTCACCCCGGAGATATCGTGCTCCTGCATGCCAGCGACTCCGTTAAGCAAACTCACGAAGCGCTGCCATCGATTATTAAAGATCTTCGAGCCAAGGGCTTCGAATTCGTAAATGTCGGCCAACTGCTTCAACAAACGAGCGTCACCCAGAAAGAAGCAGAGAGATCGACGATGCAGCCTTCCAAATAAAGCAATGCCAAGCACAATCGGCTCTTCCATCCTTAAACGGTGACCGTTTGGCGAACAAAAAGAGCTAATGATTAGCTCTTTTTTGTCGTTTCTACAATTTTGTGAAGCTGCATAATCTGCCATGCATTACAAACCAGTAACGGGACAATCATAAAGATAGCGTATGAGCTGCCGGTCTCATCCAGACTGAAGGCTGGAACGGCCTCGAGTATTGTTACTACGCTCATGAAGAACAGAGTCGGGACAAATGCCGTCCGATTCGTCAGCTTCACCTTCCAGTAAGCGATCCCTGCAGATACAAGCAAGATAATAATCGGCATGATGCAAAAGGAGATAAGCGACCGGTCAGCACCTTCATAATTGCTGTATCTTATATATGCTAAATCGACAATAGCTATGAGTACGAATAAACATTGAAGAATCGTCCAATAAATCATTTTACGTCGAAAAAAACCAAGAGCTATAAACCGGACGGTCAAATATGCAAAAAAACCCATCTGACTCAGAACACTGATCATGCTTGCCCCAAATATCATGAAAACCCACTCATAGGCGCCTACCGCAACACCTAGAAATACAAAATTATCATCATAAGCTTTGATGATGGCTCCAGTTAACATACCAGCTATTGTTCCGATAAGCAGCGTAGTCCAGAACAAATAGCCCCATTTCCTTAGCGTCAAATTAGTCCCCTCCACAATCTCCACAGTAATTCCTATTGCCTAATCACGATTGTACCAAGCCATCCAACAAAAAGCCAATCATGGGCGGCATAATTGATTCCTCTAGACAAATACTAAAGGAAAATGATCTGCGAAGGGAGCAATCAGCATCATGAATGCAAAGCATATACGCTGGATTCCCGTTCTTCTACTTCCTTTGTTAGCGTCTTGTGGAAGCGGATCGGGCCAGGAGAGTTCACAGAATAGCGCGGGAGGCTACAAAGAAACCAAATCCATGGTACTCGATATCCTCAAAACCGAAGAGGGCAAAAAAGCCATTATGGAGGCTTCACTCAGCGACCAAAATTCACAAATGAAGCTGCTTTCTACGGATACAGGTCAACAGGTCCAGTTGGCTGTGAAGGATATATTGACTGCCCAGGATACGGATGTGGTTGTGCGTCAAATTATGACGGATCCGAAATTTGCAGGGGATTTTGCCAAAGCCATTCAAAAACAAAACAAACAGCTGCAAAAGGACCTTATGAAGGATCCGGAATACCAGAAGCAGATGCTTGATTTAATGAAAAATTCAGAATTCGAAAAACTTGTCATGGAGATAATGAAAACCACTCCTTATCGTGCTCAAACGATGACAGTTATGCAGGATGCGCTTCAAAGCCCACTTGTCAAAGCAGAAATGCTCCAGCTGCTGAAGAAAGTTGTAGACGAGCAGTCGAACCCTCAAGCTCAGGATAAGAAAAAGGAAGGCGAGCAGGGGAAAAAGGATGAGCAAAGCAAAGAGCAGGACAAGGAATCAAGCAAATAATGTTTGCTGTCTGCGAATAACAAAAGGATTGGTTAGCTCCCGTAGTAAGGGTGGCTCCCAATCCTTATTGATGTTGCTATTCCCGATTGATCAGTTCTTCAGCAACACTCAAGTAAATTTGACCTGCTGTTGAATCGGCTTTGTATATGGATGGAGCGTAATCGGGCTCCGAAGGGTGATTGTCTGGGGCCCCAAGCGGTATTTGTGCTAATAGCTTGGTATGCAGCTCCTCAGCAAGCTTACCGCCTCCACCGCGTCCAAAAACATAATCTCTATTCCCGCATTTGCTGCATTCATAATAGGACATATTCTCCACTACCCCGAGAATCTCATGATTCGTATGTACCGCCATGGCCCCCGCACGAGCTGCTACAAAAGCGGCTGTCGCATGAGGTGTCGTTACTATAATTTCTTTACTCTGCGGGATCATTTGATGCACATCAAGGGCAATATCACCTGTGCCTGGAGGCAGATCGAGCAGCATATAGTCCAACTCTCCCCAATTCACTTCATTGAAGAAATTTTTAAGCATTTTGCCCAACATTGGACCTCGCCATATGATCGGAGCATTGTCCTCGACGAAGAATCCCATCGAAATTACCTTCACGCCATGCCGTTCAACCGGGATGATCCGTTCATCCACAAGCTGCGGTCGCTCTTCTATACCCATCATATCCGGAATGCTAAAGCCGTATATGTCTGCATCCATAATGCCTACTCGTTTACCTTGTCTTGCGAGCGCAACAGCCAGATTAACTGTAACCGTCGATTTACCTACTCCGCCCTTACCGCTTGCTATTGCAATAAACTTCACCTGAGATTCAGGTCCCAGAAGATTGCTTGGTACTGCTGGGCTCGGCGCTGCATGTTGGTGCTGCTGCTTAGCTTGGGATTGGGCGATAGAAGCTGCTGCATTCCGCTTGATTACTTCTTTACGATCGAAGTCACTGATTGCTCTTATTCTCACGTGTACATCAGCAATTCCAGCAGAGCGGAGCGTTTGTACCGCTTGCTCCTTCAACGATGCCGCATACTCCTCGCCTTCTCTGGAGGCAATTATACTTAAAGACACACTGTCCTCTTTGATCATAATGTCACGAATGAACTGCAGCTCGACTAAGGATTGACTGTATTCTGGATCTTGTAAAAGGCTTAATGCCTCCAGTACTTGCTCTCTTGAGATCATGGCGTCCCCCGGTATATTAAAGATGGTATAGTTGTGCTCATCACCGTATTATACCATACGTTGCGCCTTCTCCAAATTACAATCCTTACGTACCATCGACTGAGAACTTAAGCACACCCCTATAGATGGAATCTGCTACTTTTCGCTGGTATTCGTCATTACCCATTTGCTTGGCTTCTTGAGGATTGGATAAAAAGCCTACCTCCACCAATGCTGTCGGAATTGTTAAAGTTTTCAGTAAAAATACGGTGTCCGCCGGCTTTGGCAAGCGATCTGTATTGCTTAAGTTGCGTTTCAATTCCTCCTGAATGGACTTAGCCAGCTTCTGATTGAGTTCATTAGAAGCAGAATAAAACGTCTGTGCCCCAGTCCATTTGGCCGAGGGGTAGCTGTTGAGGTGAATGCTTATTAACAGATCTGCCTTTTGCTTCTCAATAAGCTCCACCCGGTTAAGCAAATCCTCGGTTTTACGCTTGCTGTAGCCTTTTGTTCCCTCGTCAGCCAAATCCTTGTCCTCTTCGCGGGTCATGACAACAACAGCTCCTGACTGCTGCAGGTAATCCCTCAAATACAGAGCTATGGAGAGCGTCACTTCCTTCTCAATGAGTCCCTCCTTACTTACCGCACCGCCGTCCGGACCGCCATGTCCAGCATCAATCGCAATTACCTTCCCCGATAGAGGCAATGTCCAGTGAGACCAGGTTCTTGTAGCAGGCAGCTCGTACGTAAATAGGAAAATCATAAGCAGCACCATAGAAACCATCATGGCCAGCTTGAACCATCCTTGGCCATTGACCCAAAATACAATTCTTGCTCTCGGTCGTCTCATAACAAAAATCCACCCCGGTTCCCCTAGACTGATACTTCAATCTACATTGAACGAGAGTAATGTTTGCTCAATCTGAATTCAAAACCATTACATGTTTTCGACTTCAGATTGTCAATTTCAACCCTCGTTCAGTATATATGGGACAGGATGGACAAATATGCTATTGATTCGAACTAGTTGGGACCAAGCTTTCGTTCATTCCATCGATCAATACTTTAGCTACCTCTGGACGTGTGAACTCCGCAGGCGGACATATTCCATCGCGAAGCAATGCGCGCACCTTGGTACCTGACAAATGTAAATGATGGTTCTTGTCATGCGGGCAAGTCTTGGAAGTAGCCATGTTCCCGCATTTGGTGCAAAAGAAACTGTGCTCGAAAAATAACGGTGTGATGCCCAACTCTTCTGCAGTGAAATTCTTAAAAATTTCTTGCGCTTCATAAGTACCGTAGTAATCACCGACACCAGCGTGATCCCGACCTACGATGAAATGCGTGCACCCATAATTTTTCCGGACGATCGCGTGGAATATCGCTTCTCTTGGCCCGGCGTAACGCATTGCAGCAGGGAAAACCCCAAGAAATACACGCTGCTTGGGATAGTAGTGCTCTAGAAGGACCAAGTAGCTTTCCATCCGCACATCTGCAGAGATATCGTCGGATTTGGTTTCTCCAACAAGCGGATTCAGGAAAAGAGCATCTACAATCTCAAGAGCTGTCTTCTGAATGTACTCATGGGCTCTGTGAACAGGGTTGCGAGTCTGGAAGCCAACGACGGTCTTCCATCCATTCTGTGAAAACCGCTTGCGAGTCTCGGAAGGATCGAAGTAATACTCTTGGAACTTACTTGGTTTGGGACGATTCAGCACCTGTACAGGTCCGCCCAGTTGATAAGGCGAGCGCTGAAACAGCTTCTGTACGCCCGGATGCTCGGGATCATCAGTCTTGAATACTTTTACCGCTTCTTCACGCTGATCTACCTTATAGACGCTTCTAACCTCTTGAATGGCATACACTGTCCCGTCTTCCCCTACAAGCGCAACCTGCTCGCCCACAGCCAGTTCTTCCGCAGTAGCCTCATCAATAGGAAGGGTAACCGGAATGCTCCAAACCGTCCCGTCAGCCAGCCTCATATTGCTTACAACAGAACGATAGTCTGCTTCCTCCAAAAATCCGGTTAGAGGTGAAAATGCCCCAATAGCTATAAGATCCAGATCGGATATCGTCCATGTATTTATAGTGATTTGTTTCAAAGAGCTTGCAAGCTCTACTAATGCCGCTTTTTGGTTATCGTTGACCAATCGGTTAACTAAAATGCCACCGTGAGGCTTAATCGTTTCAGACATTGTTATGAACACTCCCTTATTTGTGAAGTCCGCACTCTGTTTTATCGTTCCCTGCCCAACGCCCTGCTCTTGGATCTTCACCTGGCAGAACCTGACGCGTACATTTCTCGCAGCCGATACTTGGATAATAATTATCGTGCAAGGGATTGTACGTTACATTGTGCTGACGAATGTAGTTCCATACATCATCTGAAGTCCAACTGGCCAGAGGATTGAATTTCACTAATCCGAATTTCGTATCATATTCAACCTTCTTAGCATTCGCACGGGTTGGGGCCTGGTCTCTCCGAATCCCTGTAATCCATGCTTCGAATTGGCTCAAGATATCGGTAAGCGGTTCAACCTTTCTAATATTGCAGCAGCCGTTCGGGTTCGACTTCCACATTTCCTCGCCATGCAAGGCCGACTGTTCCTCTAAGGTCAGCTTTGGTTTAACCTGGATAAAATCGATGTTGTATTCTTCGGCCAGTCTGTCACGGGTATCATAGGTTTCTTGGAAATGCAGATCGGTATCTAAGTAAAATATCTTGGTGCCGGGTCTCGTCTTGTGAATCATATCAATAATAACTACGTCTTCAGCTCCGAAGCTGCAGGCGAATGTAATATTAGGAAAGGTATCTACCGCCCAAGCGATAAGAGCTTCTGGGGAGTCGTTTTCGTACTGCTCGGCAGCTTGCTGGATCAATTGTTCTTTTTCAAATAAATTCATGTTAATTAATATCCTCCTT
>JARBUQ010000196.1 GCA_029239545.1 Paenibacillus sp. | reverse complement strand
TCTGCTTTTTCGGGCATCGTTCCCCCTTGCTCCCGTTAGTCTGAAATGCGTTCTCCGACTTGTCTCATGATTTTAGTGCATCTGTATGAAATTTCGCATTTAATTTGCCTTTTTTCTGATTTAATCCGTCATTATATGCGATTTTTCATACTCTTCGCACGAAAATGCATGCATCTGCGATAATCTGTATGAAAACAGACATGTCTTTTAAGGCACAACTCCAGCATGAAAATAGGCAGCATATGTTTACATCAAGTTCTATCATTCCATACTTTTTAATACCATGGCGAATACTACGTTACGAATAATGGTGGTCTACCCCTTTATGAAAACTGTAAGGATGAATTCTGTGTACAACTCCTTGCTAGCTCTAAATAGCCCATTTAGAGAACTGCGAACAGAAAAATAGTTAAAGCTCGAGTTCATCCTCGCCATGTAATATATATTGGAGATGATTGTATGGAAGTATTGCATGCGCGATGTGCGGGAATGGATGTCCATAAAGAAACTATTGTTGTTTGCGTTCTCACACCATCTGAAGATGGTCAAATCGAAAGTGAAACACGTACCTTTGGTACCATGACAAAACATCTTTTCGAGCTATTAAAATGGCTTGAAAGCAAATCAGTAACGCATATAGCGATGGAAAGCACAGGAATCTACTGGAAGCCCGTGTACAACATCTTGGAAGGATATTTTGATGTAACAGTAGCCAACGCTTATCGAATCAAGAATGTTCCGGGCAGAAAAACCGATGTATGTGACGCCGAATGGATTGCGAAGCTACTTCGTGTTGGATTAATTGAGCGAAGCTTCATTCCTTCCGAGGATTTACGAGAACTCCGCGATTTATGCCGACTTCGAAAAAAACGTATTGGGAATCTCACTGCAGAAAAGAATCGCATTCAGAAATATCTGGAATGTGGCAATGTGAAATTGGGAACTGTTGCTTCTGATGTATTTGGTGTATCTGGCCGTAATCTACTCGAGAAGTTGATCACGAAAGGGTATGTTGATGCAGATGATGTTGAGGAAAGTGTAAAAGGCAGGCTCAGAAAGAAAATGGGTATCCTTTCAGACTCCATGGTCGGCACCATTACTCCACATCAAATGGATTTGATTCGTGATTGTTGGGGGCACATCGAGTATTTGGAAAATTCACTGAGTCAGTTAGAAGAAAAAATTGATGCTCACCTTGCACCTTATCGAGAAGAATATGAACTTCTTCAAACGATCCCAGGCGTAAGTGAAGCTACTGCGGCAGCCCTTATTGCTGAGATTGGTGTCGATATGGAACAATTCCCATCTGCCGATCAACTATCCTCGTGGGCAGGCTTGGCACCAGGAAACAATGAGAGCGCCGGTAAAAAAAAAGTACAAAGAGCTTAAAAGGAAATTCACATACAAAGGTAGCATTATGCGAAGCGGCATGGGCAATCGCTCGCACAAGAAATAACCGTTTATCCACGAAGTTCTGGAAGATTGCATCTCGACGCGGGAAGAAAAAGGCATGTATCGCAATAGCAAGAACGATACTGGTTATCGCTTATACTATGATAAAAAATAAACAAATCTATATCGAAAATAAAGCAAGTTAATTATTATAACCCAAATATTATTGACCTATACATGGACTCTAAATATGGAGATCCCGGGTATCCTATTGCCTTTTTACTGCTCACTGCCACGTTTTAGAAAAGACGAAATCCACCGAGCGTGCTTTTTATTTTCACAGAAATTTCGAATACAATTGCTGCCGTTCAACCTGATCGAATCGGATCTGCAACAAGTTTCCGATACCGGAGAGCCGCTGCTGACTATCTTGACAACATTGGGGATCGAATGGGCCTCCACCTGTTGCAAATGCTGCATATTGTGCAAGAATACGTGCTGCACATGGCTGGACAATATGGAATGGGTGTTTATGTTGGCATGCGCTTAACCTGACAAAATCAGGGGCTATCTAATGCAAAAAAACAAGAAACCGACAGGCTCCAATGAGCCTGTCGGTTTCGCCTCCATATGGATCAGCGAATCAGAATGCCTACTGATTGCTGTTCCACCATCACATATTCCATTCCTTCAAGCTTCTCGAATGTAAGATCCAGGAGCAATACGTTATCGAACAGCACAGCTTCGAAGCTCGTAATAGCTGATTTCAAATCCTGGTCTGCATCCAGCGTCAGGTGAATGCGTTTTTCGATCGCAAGATCAAGCTTTTTGCGTTGATCCTGAACAGCGCGGATCAGCTCGCGGACGAGTCCCTCCTGAGCCAGCTCTGGAGTGATCTCCGTATTAATGGCGACGGTTATTTGGTAGCCGGAGGCGGATGCGAAGCCTTCCTTGGAGCGTTTCTCCACTAGCAGCTCTTCAAGAGGAATGCTCAGCAGCGCTTCTCCTTCAGTGTGGATATCGACCACACCCGAATCAATAACAGCCCGAGCTTGCTCGGCTGTCAGCTTCTGCAAGCCGCTCTGAATCATCCCCACCTGCTTGCCATATTTACGGCCGCCAATCTTAAGATTCAGCTTGAACGAGAATTCCACGAATTGGTTATCATCGCTTACAATCCGAATTTCCTTAACGTTAATCTCATCTTTGATAATATCGTCATATCGCTTCAGATCGACTTGTTGATCCAGGGACACCATCAGCTCGGACAGCGGTTGCCGTGTTTTGATGCTTACTTCATTGCGGATATTGCGGGCTAATTCCACGATTTGACGCACCGTCTCCATCTCATTCTCCAGCACCAGGTCAATGGCAGCTTCATCCGCAGCGGGATAACTTGCAAAGTGTACGCTTTCCTCGGGGCCGCCCAAGTTCCGATACATGTCCTCCGCGATAAAAGGTGTGAACGGGGCCAGTACACGGCTCACCGTCAGCATAACCTCACGCAGCGTTTGATATGCTGCAATTTTGTCGGGCGATAATCCATTTTCCCAGAATCTGTCCCGTGAACGGCGCACATACCAATTGCTGAGCTCATCAACGAACGCTTCAATTCGCTTCGAAGGATTTAAGAAATCGTTCACTTCGAGCCCGAGATTTACTTCCTTCAGCATGCTGTTCAGTCTGGATATAATCCACAGGTCCAGCTCATTCGTCTTGGGCTGTTGCTCATGCTGACTCGCTTCAAATCCATCGATACCGGCATACAGCACATAAAACCCGTGTGTATTATGCAAGGTGTCGATCAGCTTCGATTTGGCCTCGGACACGATCTGCTTGGAGAAACGTTTGCTGTTCCATGGTGCGCTGTCGGTCAGCAAAGCCCAGCGGAAGGCATCAGTACCGAGCTCGTTAATAATTTCCCATGGATCGATAACATTTCCCTTGCTCTTGGACATCTTCTGTCCATTCTCATCGAGAACATGGCCTGTAGCCATAACGGATTTGTAAGGAGCTTGCCCATTATACAAGGTAGAAACTGCCAATAAGCTGAAGAACCAGCCTCGAGTCTGATCGATGCCTTCGACAATCATATCCGCTGGATACTGCTCCTCGAACATGGCTTCATTCTCGAAAGGATGATGATATTGGGCGAAGGGCATCGATCCGCTATCGAACCATACGTCAATCACCTCAGAGGTACGCGTCATTACGCCAGAACAAGAGGGACAAGTCAGCTTGACATCATCGATATAAGGCTTGTGCAGCTCCAGATCATCCCCGATATCGCCAATGGCTCTTTCCCTTAACTCCTTGTAGCTGCCAGGCGCATACTGATGGTTGCAATGATCGCAAACCCATACGTTAAGAGGTGTTCCCCAGTAACGGTTGCGGCTTATATTCCAATCGATCAAATCCTCGAGAAATTTGCCGAAGCGGCCTTCTCTTAGATGAGCCGGATACCAGTTCACAGTATTATTGTTGGCAATCAACTGATCCTTAACGGCAGTAGTTTCGATAAACCAACTTTCTGTAGCGTAGTAGAGCAAGGGGGACTTGCAGCGCCAGCAGAACGGGTAGCTATGCTCGTACTTCTCCTTGGAATACAACTTCTTACTCTCTGCCAGCAGCTTTACGATATCCACGTCACAGTCCTTGACGAAGCGGCCAGCCAGATCGGTAACGGCTTCCGTATAACGACCTGAACTATCTACAACCTGCAGCATGCTGATTTGATTAAGTCTGGCCACCTTGTAGTCGTCTTCACCGTGAGCAGGGGCAATATGGACAATCCCAGTCCCGCTCGTATCACTGACGAAATCGCCGTCGATAACCACATATCCACGTTCCACACTTGCATATTGGAATGGCGGTTCATACGATTTGCCAACCAGCTCCGACCCGAGCATCGTAGACAATACTTCATAATCGCCCTTCATGACGGCTTCAACGAGATTGGACGCTACGATATATACGGTGTCTCCTTGCTTCACACGTGAATATTCCAAGCTGCTGTTCACAGCAAGCGCTACGTTAGCAGGCAAGGTCCATGGTGTTGTAGTCCAAGCCAGGATGGACTCCTGTGTATCGCCGCCTTTTAAAGGAAAAGCTACAGTAGCACTCAGATCCTTCACGTCTTCATAGCCTTGAGCTACTTCATGCGAGCTTAATGTAGTTTGACAGCATGGACAGTAAGGACTGACCCGGTGACCGCGATATAAGAGACCTTTGCGATGAATAGTGGAGAGAATATGCCATACGCTTTCGATGTAATCATTGGTCAAAGTAACATAAGGGTTATCCATATCCGTCCAGTAGCCGATTGCTTCCGTTAACTCACGCCACTGCTTCTCGTATTCGAATACACTCTCCTTGCACTTTTTCACAAACTTCTCTACGCCGTATTTCTCGATATCGCCTTTTCCCGAAATACCCAACTGCTTCTCAACACCCAGCTCAACAGGGAGACCGTGTGTATCCCAGCCTGCTTTGCGAATGACTTTGTAACCAGCCATTGTTTTGTAGCGGCCGATGAAATCCTTAATGACCCGACCTAACGCATGGCCAATATGAGGAACACCGTTAGCGGTTGGAGGACCTTCGTAGAATACAAAGGCAGGCTTGCCTTCACTGCGGCGAATGGATTCGCGGAACGTATCTTTTTCTTTCCAGTACTCTAATACCCTCAGCTCACGGGCTCTCGATTTTTCTTTGACGTCTACCTTTTGCATGCTTGCACACCCTCCTAGTTAGAAAAAACAAAAAAACCCGCCCCGTAAGGGACGAGTTAAACTCGCGTTACCACCCTAATTCCACAAACATATCCTCTAAGCGGACAAAAAGGATAAGCTTGCAGCACTCGTTACACGTACCAGCATACGCGTTCCTTATAACGGAGGAAGGCCGATTCAGCTTATTGGTCTTACGGAGATGCGAACCGCTTCCGGACGTTCGGCTTCATTTCTCGGAGATGATCTTCGGCTGCACTCTGAACGCCGGCTTGCAGCAGGGTGCCGACTCTCTGGGGAACAGAGGCTTGCAGCGTACTTGTTCTCTTCATGGAATTTACAAAGTTATTTGAATCATGTATATCATGATGGCGGTGATTATGTCAAGTTCACTCATTCTGCACAAGTATTTCCGTGTCTAATTCCTTCCGAAATCCTGGTTTCGCCCTGCGTACAAGCCATACAAGACAGAAAGAGACCCACAGCAACGGGCTGCGGGTCTTAGAAATATATATTTTAAAAAGGGGGTCTTCAATAGAATAACCGATTATCATTAAGGGAAGATGAATATTATATTACAATTGTATTACAGTTTTGGTTATGGAACTGTTATTTGGGAAGATACTTTGGATGGCATATACTTACTTCGATATTGTTTAGGTGTTATCCCCTTCAGCTCTTTGAACGTGCGAGAAAAGGTTCGGAAATGCTCAAAGCCTGCTTCAACCGACACATCGGTTATGCTGATATCGGAGGTAACCAAGAGTGTAGCCGCCCGATTAACTCGTAAGGCATGTAAGTAGTCATTGAAGCTTTGTCCCATATGGGCCTTGAACACACGACTAAGATAAGGACAGCTTTTGTTGTATATTTCCGACAGCTTCTTGAGTGACAGGGATTCAAGGTAGTGAGTATGCGTATACTGGATAATGCTTCTCAACAGATCGGAAGAGGAATCCGACAGCTGATTCACAATCGCTGATGAGGCTTTGGATCGATGCTCGCGCATGATCAGCAGCAAGGTTTCAATTAATTTGTGACGTATGAAAATGTTTTTGCCGAAGTAATCGCGACTGGATTCTTCCATTATTTCATCGAGATTGTGCTTGATACGTGCTGCCATAATCGTGTCCAATCCAAGAAAAGAAGGAATTTGTATTCCGATTGTCAAGATCAGATTACTTAACCCGCTGTCATAGTCCGAGTCTAACAAAATACTTAAATCGAACATACACGAATAAAGGGAAAGAGGGTTGTCCTTGTCGCTTTCAATGAAATGAATATGATGGGGCAGCAGAATCGATATAGTGCCTGGCAGCATTCGATGGTTCTGACCATTAATCGTTTCATAACCGCATCCGGATATGACAAAAGAAAGTTCGGCGAAATCATGATGATGAAGCTCTGACTTATGTGGAATCCTGTTATGCAAAATGTAGAAGGGAAAATAACCGTTCTTCTGCTTGGAAACAGCAAGCGCATCCTGATAAATTGGGTAGCCAGACATCATGATTCTTCCTCTCCACCCTTATAAAGTATCCCAACGATTATCGAAGGCTGCAAGCTTGGGGTGCGGGTGGAAAGCACCGTCCGGCAGGATCACTAACCGCAGCTTGCGAATCCAGGGTTCGAAGCTTGAATAGGTGGAGAATAAATTGGCGTAATGGCCACTTATACCAAGGAAATGGGGGCCTTTGTATTTATCAGTCAAAAACTGCAGGGCAGTATCCATAGGTGTGTATTTCTTGCGTTTGCGTTCCCATTCATCGATTTCAAGCGAGATACTGTGCTTCAGCAGCTCACAATGCTCTTCCAGAAGCTTAAGCCGGATATGATAAGGTTCGGCAGCGTCCGCCTGAGCTTTGGGCAGCATCCGTCTTATAGTCTGCTCATGCAGGGGGTATAACACGATACGAGCGAGATTATGCTCCTCTGCCCAATCGCTAACCAATTGAAGATCGTCCAGGGAGAAGCTTTCGTCGAAGGCATCATAGACGATCAATGTACCGCGAATCGTCTCTTTCTCAGGCTCATATCCATAAGGAACATGCGTTACTGTTCGCGCCATCAGGTTCGCCCTCCGATTCCATTCAGAATAGGGATCATCTGTTTAGTTTAAACTATTTGCACATAAATTAATAATAGTTTCAAAATTTGCGGAATGCAGGGATTTCCTTACCCTTCGCCCATATGCGTTCAAGCTGGAGGTCAGAAGAAACGAGCAGAATATCCGCTTGTTTGCCAACTTGCAGACTGCCTGTCAGCTCGAAAATGCCCAAATGTTTGGCGGCGTTCGAGCTGGTCATAGCGCTAGCCTCTGGAACCGATACTCCT
The DNA here is from genome assembly GCA_029239545.1 of Paenibacillus sp. GTDB lineage: Bacteria > Bacillota > Bacilli > Paenibacillales > NBRC-103111 > Paenibacillus_AA. Next base: position 380 of record JARBUQ010000196.1, on the reverse strand, counting down.
ACCTTCTCAACTACAAACCGGAGAGCTTCAATCATAGTCAACGTGCTGCCTGCAAGGCTATTGCCTTCCTTCAAGGTAGCCACGCCGTCGTTTACAACTACAGCCAGACCGCCAAGGTCATAGAGACCGTCGCCTAGTCCTGCTGCTGCCATTGCATCTGTAATGAGCAGGAGGTTATTGTTGTTCTTCGCCATCATGACCAACCGAATCGCTGCCGGGTGAACATGGTGTCCGTCGGCGATTACCTCTGCATAGATCCGAGGATTCGTTAACACGGCTCCTACAGTTCCAGGCTTGCGATGATGCAGGGGAGTCATTGCATTGTATGTGTGAACGGCTTGATTCAAGCCATGCTCCACGGCCTCTTCAATCTGTTCATA
>JARBUQ010000195.1 GCA_029239545.1 Paenibacillus sp. | reverse complement strand
GCATAAGCATGCGTCTGCTTGTCTCGTTAACGGAACGTTTCTACTAGGTTGGTTGGGTGAGGCGGATTTAGACCGAGTTTTCCTGCTTATTTTGTCCGGTTGACCGGATGAAGCGGATTTAGACCGGATTTTCCGGCTTATTTTGTCCGGTTGACCGGATGAGGCGGATTTAGACCGGGTTTTCCTGCTTATTTTGTCCGGTTGACCGGATGAGCGGATTTAGACCGGGTTTTCCTGCTTATTTTGTCCGGTTGACCGGGTGAAGCGGATTTAGTCCGGGTTTTCCTGCTTATTTTGTCTGGTTGTCTGGTTGGCTGGGTTGGGTTGGTTGGGCGTGCCTTCGGTCTTCCTCCAAAAAAATACCGTCCATTGCTGGACGGCATCTGCTCTAAGATCCATATTTAAGAATAATTCCTTTGGCTTACCCCTTAAACGTACTTCTGAAAACGTTCCTTCAATCTACCGGACATCCAACCGGTCAACTCCCACAAATCGGCAACCGGCTCGTTGGAGAAAGGCAGTGTGTGCAAGTAACCTGGAGGGCCGAATTCCGGATTGATGGTCATGATCGTTTTGCCGCGCTTCTCGTTTTCCAACAAGATTTGCTCCCACCATGCTTCATGTGTTTCCAACTCGGTGCGATATTCGGGTGCAGCAGGGTGAGGTACCTGCGGGCCTTCGGCATAACCAACGCGAGCGTGGATATGTATCGTGTTGGCGATAATTTGGCGGAGATTATCGGCTTGGTCAGCCAGCAAGGATTCGCATACATTGCAGAAATGGCTGAAGTCGGCCGTTATTTTAAGCTCCGGATATTCTCTCAGGATGTGGGCCGTATTCCAAGGTGTGAAGAAGGCTCTCCCACGGTGAGTCTCATGGCTAATCGGGACACCAACCGCCTCTTCGAGACGCAGTGACTTCTCGAAGAAGGAGCGCTGCTTATCATACGGCGTGCTGTCCTTTAAGCTATGGGAGTTGATTAGCTTGGGCCCAAGCTTGGCCGCCTTTTCGACCTGTGTGCGAAGGGAGCTGAAATGATCATCACCCTCTGTGGCCACCTGGAAAATGTACTCCAGATTATGCTCCTTAACAAGAGCTAGGAAAGGCTGAATTTCATCTTCCTGCGGTATACCGGTCTCAATGCCGTCATAACCTGCCTCGATAATTTTGCGGGTCTGCTCAAGCAGGGTGCCTGACATTCCCCAGGTCGTTTTGATTATTTTGATTTTCATCTGTTTACTCTCTCCCTATCTTTAGTTGTGTAGTTTCATACTGTTCTTTCAGTTGTAAAATGACTCGGCTCAAGGAATACGTCTGCTTCGCTTTCATCCACGCGGATCTGGCCAATTGATATCGGTATGTGGGATCGGCCATCACCATCTCCAGCGCATCACACAAAGCAATCGGATCATTCGGCTGCACAAGCAGTCCATTGCGTCCATGATCAATCTGTTCAGCTATTCCTCCGACATCGGTGCCCACAAGCGCCAGGCAGCATAATGCCGCTTCTGCGAATACCGATCCGAATGCCTCGGCACGGGAAGGAAGTACGAATATATCGAAGAAAGGCATGAATTCCTCTGGATGCAGCATATATCCGTAAAAAATAATTTCTTCATAGATGTTCAGATCTATAGCCATTTGTTCAAGCTCTTCACGAATCGGACCATCTCCGATCAGATGCAGGACGAATGGATGACCGCGTCTCTTGAGCTCCGCACATGCTCCAAGCAGCGTATCCATCCCTTTGGCCGGAACTAGCCGACAAACCGTAATTAACTGAGGGACAGCATTCTCATGTGCAAACGGACGAAATCTCCGCTCATCGAACCCATTAGGAATAACCTTAATGCCGCTTCCGTCCACCATGTAACTTGAAGCGTAGCTTTTGAATGATTCCGATACCGTCAGAAGGCCATCAAGCTGATATTCCAGTTCCTTATATAAGGAGGTTAAGAAATGATGCTCAGTGCTCCCCTCCGTTATTTTACCATTCAGAATTAATTCCCGCTCATAGCTGGAGTGGATCGTTAACAGCACTGGTGTCTGAGGAAACAGCTGTTTCATGACGAGGGCTGCTATAGGATGATGAGCATGGATCAAATCATAGGTTTTCTTAATCCGAAGCCGTGTCCACCATACATAATCTTTGTAGGTCTGGATGTATTTATCAACAATAGGATTTCCTGCATATTGAGTCCAATCGAATGTTGCAAAAATCACAGCATCCGTGCCTTTGCTTCGCACCCGCTTCGGGATTGAGAACAGCTCCATCTGCCAGCCCTTCTCAAGGAACTGCTCGCGGATATAAGGAACCATGGAGGAAACCCCGCCAGGCTGCTCTGGAGGGAAAAACAAGGCTTGTAATATATTCATTTGTATTCGCTCCCATTTTGCATTCTGCGTTGTTAGAAATCTGCTATAATACGAATACAGTCAAGTCACTAGTTTGGAGGCAGTCTTGTTGTGAACTTATCAGAACTGTTCTACGGCACATATGCTCAGGTATATTCGTTATCCTGCATCCTACTCATCGCAGTCATGATGCTCCTAATGTCCTTGAGACTGTTATGGGATCGCAAACGCAAAGCTTATATGACCCTTACCGTAGCGATGCTTGCCATCATTCTTCAGCATTTGCTGCTCATCTTGTTAGCCGTACATCCTGACATGCGCTTGCCCTGGATCAGCTTATGCGAGCAGCTATTAACGGTTATCTCCTTCATCACTTTGAACATGGCCATTTATCAATTATACAATTCAACTAAAACAAGGGATACCCTTTATTTTTATTCACTACTGCTAGTCACCTTGCTTCTTGCTTTCATACAGCTTCAGATCCCGAATTGGCTTCAGGGCACAGAAAGACAAGTACAGCTTCTGCAAAATATCGGACTGGAGCTTTATTTGTTCATCCTGGTTCTGATTGCACTCGTGGTCATCCCTCCCCGTATAGGACAATCCCTGAAGTATCAAACTGCGATTATCGGGTATTTGTTATGTCACATAGCGCACATTCTGAACCAATATGTTATGGAAGAGCCCATACTGATGCTAAGTCTCGTGGAGTATTACGTACCCATTTTGCAGTATTTCATTTTGTTCCTGTTCCTGTTTGACCGGATCGTGGAGCTGATGCATACGATTTACCGCTCTTCGATTACAGACGGATTAACCGGACTTTATAACCGTAAGTATGTGATCAAACGAATTTCCCAGTATACGGCAAGAGAGCTGCCTGTATTTATTATGTTTTGTGATATTGATAACTTCAAGAAGCTGAATGACACGCGAGGTCACCAAGCTGGGGATAATTCACTCAGGCAGGTAGCCCAAATTTTGCTGGAAGAGAGCGAGCAGAATGGGGTAGTAGGTCGATATGGCGGCGAAGAAATGATCATTCTTGTAACGGATAACTCGGTTAAGCCAGGGGAGCTTGGTGAGAAAATCAGACAACGTGTTGAGCAGGAGGCTGGCGTCACGGTTAGTATAGGGTACAGCAAATATCGTCAAGGTCAAACTGCGGAGGAATTAATTCGCGAGGCTGATCAAGCCATGTACCATGCCAAATCGACAGGGAAAAACAAGGTTGTCAAATTTTCCAAAAGTATGGCTAAAAGTTAACCACAAGGCCTCACTGGGTTCAGCCCCGATTCCAGAATAAGGAACGAAATTGCAGGGGGGTCATCCCCTCATGATCTTGAAATTTTTTGTGAAAATAACTAATCGTTGTATACCCTGTCAGCTCAGCGATCCGATGGACCGGCCAGTCCGAATGCTCTAATAACAGCTGCTTGGCTGTCTGCATGCGGCATGTGGTCATAAAGGTTGACGGAGTCATTGAAGTCGCTTTTTTGAATAATTTGCAAAAATAATAAGGGCTCACCTTCGCTTCCCCCGCCCACTCCTCAAGTATAAAAGGCTCAGCGGATCTGCGCCTCATCTCCGGTAATAGCTGATGAATACGGTCCAGTGCCTCTGTACTTCTGCTCGCTGTCAATGGAATGGCTTGATTCATGAACTCAGCCATTACCCAGTAAGTCAACCCCGACAGACGCGGCACATTTAGAAAATTATGCTCGGATGATTCATTCAGCAGCTCCTCGTGAGCTTCCTCCCAAGGCTTCAACTGCTTCATGGTCCACAAGGGCGAAGTGCGAAAGCCTCTCTCATTCAGAAAAGAAAACACTTCCTTCCCGTAAAAATGCACCCAGCGCACGCTCCATGGCTCTTCCTTGCTTGTGTAATACTTCTGCTCCTGATGCGGATAATAAAGAAATGCATCTCCCTTTTGCAGGAGCCTGGTTTCTTGCCCCTCCTCCAAATACCCTTTGCCGCCGACTATGACGTGTATGCTGAAGGTCTGCCACGTATCCACTGGGCGATCGACTAGATGATCCTGTTCGTCCCAATACCAGCCCACCGATTCCGGCAAGCAAAAATACGGATGTCCCGTCAAGGTAGGCAATGCCACGTGCAGCCTCATTCTCGTCCCCCCAATCGCAATATCGTGTTATATAGACCAATAAAGTATCATTTTCATTTTATATTTACAGAACTATAATAGCAATATAGTCCTATTAAATTAAATGAGGTGAGCCGTGTTGAACAGTAGAAAGAAGCTTAGATGGGGTATTGTAGGTTGTGCTGGCATTGCCGTTCGTTCGGTCATTCCTGGTATTCAGGCATCTGCAACGGGTGAGGTTGCTGCCATCGCCAGCCGTGACGGGGAAAAAGCAAAATCAACAGCTGAAAAGCTCAACATTCCAACTGCTTATAACAGCTACGAAGCTCTGCTCGAGGATGATTCCATCGATGCGGTATATATTCCACTGCCGAACCATTTGCATAAGGAATGGACGATTCGTGCTGCCGCTGCCGGCAAGCATGTATTATGCGAGAAACCATTCGCGTTAACCGCTGCTGAAGCCGTAGAAATGGCAGAAGCTTGCGAACAAGCCGGCGTTCATCTGGCCGAAGCCTTCATGTACAGACATCATCCAAGATATGACCGGATCAAGGAAATCATTGCATCAGGTGAAATTGGAACAATCCGCGGCATTCACGGAGCGTTTACTTTCAATTCATCCAGTGCCTCAGAGAATGTACGCTTTCACCGGAACATGGGCGGTGGCGCTCTTTATGATGTAGGTTGTTATCCAATCTCGGCGGCTCGCTACATATTGGACAAAGAGCCTGAGGCCGCAACGGTAACCGCATTCTTCTCTCCGCAGCATGGCAATGTGGATATGATGGCATCCGGACTTGTTGAGTTTCCGGACAGTATCGGATTAACCTTTGATTGCGCCATGTGGGCTGCATTCCGCAATACACTGGAAATTCTGGGTACCGAAGGTCGCATCTATCTCCCTTCTGCGTTTATGACTCCTCCGGAGCAAACCTCGGAATTTACGGTGTTCGGCAAGGAAGAACGAGTCGAAACGTTTGCACCGGCTAATCAATACGCTCTTCAAGCGGATGATTTCGCCCATACAGTATGGGGAGATCAGGCTGCGCGCTTCAAGCCGGTTGATGCCGTGAACAATATGAAGATTCTCGACGCCTGTCTGCTCTCGGCTGATGAGAGAATACGTGTACAACTTGGAGGGACGAACCAATGAACTTTTTCAAGATTAAAGGAATAGAGCAGCCAATCGCTCAATTGATCATGGGTACGGATTATTTCAATCCTTCCATTCAAGAGAAAGTAAACAGCATTCTGGATTCTTACATCGGGATCGGCGGGAATACGTTGGATACAGCCTACGTATATTCAGGCGGTAACAGTGAGCGCGCTGTTGGCAATTGGTTAACAGAACGCGGGAACCGGGAGCAGGTTATTGTATTGACCAAAGGTGGTCATCCTAACCAGAACGGGAACCGGATCAACAAAGCAGCTATAGCCGAGGAATTAGAGATAAGCCTTGAGCGTCTGCAAACGGGGTATACGGATCTGTACGCCTTACACCGAGACGACACTGACGTACCTGTTGGAGAAATTATTGAGATTCTGAATGAGCATATCGAATCAGGCCGAATCAAAGCAATCGGCGGCTCTAACTGGAGCCACCAACGCTTGCAGGAAGCTAATGACTACGCTGCAGCTCATGGTTTGATCGGCTTCAGCTTCAGCAGCCCTAACTTGAGCTTGGCAAAGCCCAAGGAAGCTTTCTGGGCTGGCTGCATTTCGGCCGATGCCGATGCATGCAAGTGGCATGAAGCGACACAAATTCCACTTCTGTCCTGGTCTTCCCAAGCTCGCGGCTTTTTTACAGGCCGATTCACACCCGACAATCTGGAGAACGAGGACCTCGTCCGTGTATTCTACAGCGATGCCAACTGGGAACGGTACAACCGTGCTCAGAAGATGGCTGCAGACAAAGGCTTTACAACGATTCAGATCGCGCTTGCCTATGTGCTCAACCAGCCCTTCCCTTCGGCCGCCCTCATCGGTCCGCAGAATCAGGCAGAGATGGACTCATGCCTGGAAGGCGCAGCCATCAAGCTGACACCTGAAGAGCTCGCGTGGCTTGACCTGTCAGCCGTGTAAGCATTATTACAAGCAGCAGCATTACAACAAAGTCTCCGGCACGCCTAATGGTGCGCTTGGGACTTTTTTGTATTTTGTATTCGTGTTTATCCCACATTTTGCATGTGGCCCCTTTGCAAAATATGGGGCAGATCGTCCCAAGTTCAGCTATAATCACAAGTAAGCTTGTAGAAATTGTTTACGGAGGTATCAGCATGAAGCTTTTGTGGGTGGAGGATGAAAGACGCATCGTGGAAGAGGGAACTCTTTTTCTTGAGCAAGAGGGCTGTAAGGTAACACACGCAGCTACCTCCGAGGACGCCGTTGAATTGTTGAACCAGGGAACCTTTGACCTATTGTTAATTGATTGGATGCTCCCCGGACAACAAGGCATTGATTTATGCAAAGAAGTACAGTCCCGTTGGAAGGTTCCGGTAATCATGTTAACTGCCAGAACGGATGAATGGCATAAGGTGATTGCCCTGGAAATCGGTTCTGACGATTATATAACCAAACCCTTTGGCATGCGAGAGCTGCTCGCAAGGATCAAAGCCGTACTCCGCAGATCAGGCAGATCGCAGCATAATCCGGCTGAAGACATGAACAGTCAAGTGATTCAGATTGATGGTCTAGTTATTGATGCTCATCGCCACGAAGTGAGCAAGAAGGGGCTGCGATTACAATTAACTCCTACGGAATTCGCTCTTCTGCACACATTGGCGAAACAGCCCGGGCGTGTATTCAGCCGGCTGCACCTGCTCGAGCAAGCGCTCGGTGATGCTTATCTAGGCTATGAGCGAACGATTGATTCACATATCCGTAATTTACGCAGCAAGGTAGAGGACGATCCGGCGAATCCCCTTTACATTGTGACTGTATATGGGATCGGTTATAAATTCGGTGGCAGTTGACATGCCGGTTGGAAACAGCAAAGGCCGCTTATTCGCCGTCGTGCTCAGCATTGCAATTGTTTGCGCAGCTCTTTCCTGGGGGTTGAGTAAATGGAGCCTCTCCAAGGAAGAAACAATCAATGACGGGAGGGTATCTGAGCAAATATCCAGCTATCTCACTGCCCTATATGCGCTTTATGGGGAGTGGTCCCCCGTCATTAAACAGCTTGAATCCCCTCAAGCAGAGCAGCGCAACGCACTATTGAACGGAATTGGACGAAATGTCCGTATATGGTCTGCCAATAATCATATTGTATGGGAGCCGCTAACGTCTGCTTCTCCCTCGGCTTTTACAGAGGGGGCTGCCAAGAACAGGCAAATTCTGCTACTGGATAGACAGGTGATCGGATATTTCCA
>JARBUQ010000194.1 GCA_029239545.1 Paenibacillus sp. | reverse complement strand
TGCTCATAGCCGCATTGACAGTGAATCAGTTCGCCAAGCAGTCCTTGCTTCACAATATTCATAACTGCCAGCTCTTCGCGGCCATAACAACAATTCTCTAACAGCATACATGGGATTCCGGTTTGCTCCGACGTTCGAACAAGCTCCCAGCATTCTTCCAAAGATGCCGCTCCGCCCACTTCGATACCGGCGTATTTGCCTGCTTTCATAGCCGCGATTGCGATCTCTGCATGAGTTATCCACGTTGTTGCAATAATAACCCCTTGCAGATCTTCCCGAGCAAGCAGCTTCTTGTAGTCAGAGTAAGCTTCCGCTTGATCGCGACCTGATTTCTCAACAAGCTCCAGTCCCAGCTGCAGTCTTTCCTCATATTGATCACAAATAGCTGTAATCTCTACGTCTTGCATCTCCAACAAATTACCAAGCAGTCCTCTACCTCGACCACCCAGTCCAATGACGCCTAATTTCACTACCGCATTCGTTGTACCCATCTCATTCCTTCCCTTCGTGTATGATCGATATTATGTATGCCTGGCATTCTTGTAGTTTAATTCGCACAAATTCAATCATATACGAAATGATCCGATCAATCAATGCTCAAAAAAGCCGCCAATTCAAGTCAAATCAGCGATTAAAGCCAGCTCTCTTAAGAATCCTCTTTTCAATATTGTTTCTCCAGATTAACGACATTTCGTGAAGGCAGCTTTCCTTGAACATAATCCTGCAGGTTATGCAGCATTATCTCCTCAGCTCGCTGATGATAATGAACCGTAGAGCCAGAATTATGCGGAGTAATAATAACATTGTCCATCGTCCATAATGGGCTCTCTTCCTGCAAAGGCTCCTTCTCAAATACGTCCAGTCCCGCTCCAGCAATTTGCCCATCCTTCAGTGCCGCAATCAGAGCGTTCTGGTCTGTAGTACCTCCTCTGCCGATATTGATATAATAAGCGGTCGATTTCATCGCCTGGAATTGGTCAGCTCCCATCAGCTCACTTGTATCCTTCGTGAACGGCAATGTATTCACCACATAATCACTGTTAGCTAACAGCTCATCAAGTCCTTGAAGATCGAACATCGTATCTACAACAGGCGAAGGCTTGCCTGACTGGCGGAACCCTAATACCTTCATTCCGAACGCTTTGGCCAGCCTTGCTGTTTCTTCTCCAATTGCTCCGATGCCTAGTATTCCGATAGTAGCTTCGTGAATTTCACCCAATAAACCAACACTTTGCCACTTCCCCTGGGACTGGTTGCGAATCGACAAGTGCATTTTTCTTGCAAAAGAAAGCATCATGCTCAGGATCGTCTCGGAAATCGGGTAAGCATGCACACCGCTGGCGTTAGTCAGAATAACGGAATGCTCGATGAACAGCTCAAGTGGAATTCGGTCCACCCCTGCACCCCAGATTTGTACCCAGCGCAGCTTGCTTCCCGGATAGAAGCTATTCTCCTGAACAGCTTGTCTCCAACCAATAATAATTTCTGCGTCTCGCAGTCGGGGGGTCAGCACATCCATATCATTCCCGTGTACTATCTCCCATTGAGGTGCAATTTGACTTATCCGTCCTACGACCTGTTCAGACAATGAATGAAGACATAAGATAACTGGTTTTGACATTTAACGCTTCAGCTCCTTCTGCTATTTTGAATAGTTTCAGTATATACCAGATTGTCCGCTAATCGAATCCCCTCATTAAAAAAGAAGCACCCGAAGGTGCTTCTGCACTTCCTTCAATCAGGAAGTATGATTGTCAATCCATGTGTTGATCTGATCACGCTTGGAGAGCAGCCACTGCGGGTCCCGAGGATACACATTAAATGTAATAGGCTCAGCCAACCCTTCTTCAAGCAGCTCCAATACTTGCTCACGGCCTACAAGTGCTTCTAACTTCTGAAGAGCACGCAAATCCTGCAGCGCTTCATAGAACACTTCAAGACGCAATGAATCGATCGGACCATCCGGACCCGGATATACGACGAACGGATCACCGGCCGGGAAGGCATGTCCGGCATCGGTCACTCGGTATGGATCGATCGGATATCGAGAATATTGCGAATAATAGAAATTAAAGCCCCAGTGCAGGAAACCGGCAATCTGGAATTTGTACAGCTGTAGACCTAATATCCGGTTACGTGCTGACGGCATGCAAATGAAACGATTCGACACCTGCTGATACTGCGAGCAGCAGTAGTAGGTCCACAGGTCCTCCACATTGTTCTCAAGAAAAGGCTCAATATGGTTGCTGGCCGGAATCGGCCGCTTGACGAGCCCGCGTTCAAAGAAATCATACGCAGACAATGCATCCATCATCGGGAATTCTCCGACGAATTGACGCAACCAGTTGCTGGCACTCTCATAGGACTCGAGATGTTCCATAGATGGCTCATCCGATACGTGGAAATAGCTGCGCTCTTCCAGGCTATGCTCGCGGATGAAGCTGACTAATTGGGGCAGGAATTGGGCCAGGAAGCTTTTATATGCGTCTCCTGTGGCATCCGTTTCCCAGCCGAATATTTTCTCAGTCGTACCGCTGCCGGTGTTGGCTACGATCTTGGGAGCATGTTTGGCTCCCCATTGCGTGAACAGGTGGGAGAATTCGAAGTATTGTACCCCAAGCTCATTACACATCCCCACCCACCGCTGCAATTGATCAAAGCCGAAGCTGTACCGGCCTTCACCCTCTACCGTTACATCAATCAACTGTGCTGTCGGCCGCTCTCCGCCAATTCTGGTGTCAAGCGGAATCGTGAATAAAGGGGTTAGAATCATATTGATGCCGTGATCAACAGCTGTACGAATGAAGGAGCGGATCAGTTCCCAATGCTGCTCGCTGAACACTTCCACACCATAATATGTAGCCAGGCAATCCGTATGGAACCACTCTGTATGGATTAACTTCTGCTCAGGCAGCGAAGCAGCTATTACCTTAAGCTCGTATGTGTTCTCTCCTAACAGCTCGCCTTCCTTGGTCTCGAACTGAACCTTGATAGGGTACGCTCCAGGCTGGACGCTTCCATTCAGTTTGACCGTTACCCATAAGGAACGCCATTGACCAGGTACAAGAGAGATCCCTTCCCCCTCCGTAACCGGGAACAGAGGATCCGGGTACAAGCCAGGGGTGGAACGAAGCACATCCTCATCATGATTCTCATATATAGGCATCTCACACACAACCAGGCCAACTGTGCGGACGGAGACAACAGAGCTTATGGCCGATATTACTTTGGCTTGAACATGCTTCAATAGTCGGTTGGAACGATAAGCAATTTGAAAAGAGTAAGTTTCATTAGCAAGCGCTGTTCCCTGCTGCACAGGCTGATCGCGTAATTCTTCGTCTGCAAAAACTTTGGCAAGTGAGCTTAAACAGGAAGTTTCCAGTGGATGAAGAACTGTAGACAAGAATATTGCCTCCTTCAGAATTCATAAATTATCTTCATCTTATCACAAGGAAACAGACCAATCCATACACATTCGAAACAAAACGCAATAAAAAACGAAAGAAAATGAATCCTTTTAATCATTCTGTTGAATAATGTAGGCCTCCAGTTGTCCGAGCGCTTTCAATTGCAGTGGATTCGATATGCCATAAAAAAATCCGTGGTCAGCACCCTTGCAAAAAATAACTTCCGACTTGGAGCCGGCTTCTCGGATCTTGTCACTCAGTCTATGTACCAGATCATGCGGAAAATACTTCTCATTCTCTACATTGAAGAATAGAAAGTTCGGGCAGCCCTCACGCACATAATGATCGGGTGAGGCCTCCAAAAATGCGTCACTGTTCTCCTCATACTTCACTCCGATTACCTTCTCTATACTTTCGCGAATGCTTTCGTTCATATCCGCCCATTCCGCAAGCGTTCCCGGACCGTTAATGGATACGCATGCATCCGGTGTACGCCAATCTCCCAGCCTGATGCTCGCATTTACCTCATCTGGCTGCATAAGTGCAAGAAGTGAAGCCAAATGAGCACCCGCCGAGCTGCCGATTACGATCACTCGGGACACTGTCACCTGCTGCTCTTCAAGCAAGCGCAAAAACCGGTCATATCCCTCCATGATATCTGTAAGCTGTTCATTCCACTTTGCCGTAGGCGCAAGTCTATATCCTGCACTTGCACACCAATAACCGCGGCTGGAGAAATGCTCCATATGGTGATGGAATGCATCCCGGCTTCCGGCCGACCAGCCTCCTCCATGTACATAGAACAGGACTGTAGCTTTTGCCTCCCCTATTGGTTTGGCAACATCAATCGCTCTTTTTAACTGCAGCGGCTTATCGTGATACACTGTGGACAATTTCATGCAATCGCCTCCTGAATTCATTTATTCCTTGTGTACTAACTTCTACAAGACGTGATCCATATCCTGTCCCCCTAATGAACAATCCCATTGCCGTTCCCCGTTCTGCATCGCGCGCAGCTTCCAGCGCGGTGCGAAAAAAGGGATCAGCAATGGGACTGTATCAATCCGATTCAGCGGTTTCGTTAATACACTTTCTTCGTATTCCGGTCCTCCTTCAACATTTCGACCGCTTCGCGGAATCGAAGCGAGTGAACAATCTCACGCTCACGAAGAAATCTTAGTCCATCCATCAGGTCGACATCATCGGTCATATCGATCAACCATTGATAAGTTGCCCGCGCCTTCTCTTCAGCCGCTATATCTTCATACAAGTCGGCAATTGGATCTCCCTTAGCTTGAATGTAAGCCGCCGTCCAAGGTACTCCCGCAGCATTTTCGTAGAACAGCGCACTGTCGTGAGCCACGTAATGAGCCCCCAACCCTGCTGCCTCGAGCTGCTCCACGCTTGCATCTTTTGTCAGCTTATAAATCATCGTAGCAATCATCTCAAGATGCGCGAACTCCTCCGTGCCTATATCCGTCAGCAGACCAATCACTTTGTCGGGAATCGTATATCTTTGATTTAAGTATCGAAGAGCTGCTGCCAGCTCTCCGTCCGCCCCGCCATATTGCTCAGCAAGGTATTTGGCCATACGGGGATCACATTTACTCACTTTTACCGGGTATTGCAGCTTTTTCTCATAAACCCACATGCTCACACCACACTTTCGCTCAGGTTAAACTTGCCAGGGCCAAGGCGAATTTTTCCAATCCCAAGGGTAGCGGCTATAGCTATGTCCGAATTGCATCAAAGGGCCGAAGCAGCGCTCGAATTCATCAGCCAGCTGCCTGCGGAAATGTGCATATTGATTGAACTGCTCAATCGCTTTTAAATCCTCCGGGTGGGTATCCAAGTACAAGGTTAGCTCCACTAAGACGAAGTCAGCTGCTTGAAGTCTATGCAACAATTTGTAGTAATCCGGGTCAAGCTTGCTGTTTGATTCCATGCTCATGAGCCACCCCTCCTTTATGGGCCTTCTTCCCTGGATACGGGCTGTACAGCATTGGCCATAATGTTCCTAATCTTAAAGCTTCTTCTGGACTGAATTGCGGTAAATTAGCTGGTTGGAACGGAATAAACAGCTGCGGCGGAGTAGAGTAAGTTTTTACGTAAATGGGCGGGCACGGATCGAATGGGCCTACGAAGGGGAAATATTCGCGGGTTTGCTTGATCGAACTCATAATAACCTCCTCACTCCTCTCCTTGTACATCCAAAGAAAGGGAATTAATAAAGCCGTTCACACGCAGTGGGCTTACTCTAATATATGCCGCCCATCCAAAAATAGTTTACGAGGACGAGTTGTTCTGTGAAAATAGGTGGGCACCAGAACAAAAAATGCCGCCACATCATAAAGATGCAGCAGCATTGTTGTAAGCACTGTCTTGTCATTGTCCTCGTCTATTCCAGCTTGATCTTAAACTGAAGAAGTCCGACCTTGCGCATAGCCTGATAAATAATGACGATAATAGGCCCGAGAAACAACCCAATTACTCCAAAAATCTTGAATCCCACATACAGGCTGACCAGTGCCGCCAATGCACTGATTCCAACGGCGTCTCCCAACACTTTGGGCTCCACGATACGTCTTATTATCGTGATGACCACGAATAGAATGAGCAGTCCGACAGCGAGGAAAGTATTTCCTGTAATTAGACTGTATGTGGCCCATGGCACAAGTGCAGAACCTACACCCAGAATCGGCAAAATATCCACGATAACCGTAAGCAGAGCGATTGCCAACGGATAGTCTACATCCAGAATCAGCAAGCCTGTCAATGCGATAATATATGTCATTGCGCTTAAGATGAGCTGGGCCCGAAGAAAACCGAATACTGAGCTGCGCAGATTGACAAGCACCTTATCCACCTTGCTCTGGGATTTCTCCTCGAACATGGACAAGAACGCCCCCTTTAGCTGCGGCAGGCTGAAGCTGAACAGGAACAGGGCAACAAGAAATACAATGAAAAAGATCAAGAAATTCGGAATGAACTTCGCAAAACCGATGAAATATCCCGATATTCCTTTCATAATGCCGTTTAATGATTCGATCAGCGTCTTAAGTCCGGTCTCGAAGCCTCCCTGAAACTGTTCAGCCATATCCTCCGGCAGGGAATTATAGAACAATTGTGTTCTTTCCGTAGCTTCTTTGATATATCGGTTCGCTTCGTTCAGATACATTGGAGCTTTATCCCAGAACTCTACGAGCTGAGTCACCATCTGAAACCCAAGCAAATAGGCCAGTCCAAACAGCACCAATGTGAATAGCGTACAAACAATAGCCGAGGCAGCCACACGATTCATCCGGAACAGCTTCATCATCGGTACGATGACCGGCTCCAAAAACAAAGCAGCCACAATGGCCAGCAAGAATGGCGAGCCTACTGTGAATAACCCATACAATGCAACAAGCCCGAGTGCGAGTAAAAAAATCATTTTGGAGGACAAATACAACACTCCTTCTTATGAATTAGACGATTCCACATCAATGGCGGATTCATCTTCCCTGCGGTAAATATGTACTCTAACGACACGTAATCGATCTACTTCGGCCACTTCAAATATATAAGCACCTGCCGATACCTTTTGACCTGTTTGGGGCATTCCTTCCAACTGCTTGAATAACCAACCACCGATAGAATCGACTTCATGATCCTCAAGTGTGATGTGCAGCATATCGCTAACTTCATCGAGAAGCACCCGCCCCTCTACTGAAGTAATATGCCCTTTGACTTCAACGCTTGGACGAATTTCATCGAATTCATCACGAAGCTCCCCGACTATTTCTTCAATAATCTCTTCACTCGTGAGCAAACCTGCCGTTCCGCCATACTCATCAATTACTATAGCGAGCTGAGACTGCCGCTTCTGCATCAATCTCAGAACATGGCTGATCTCCATCGATTCCGGAACTGTCAATATAGGTCGGATGTACTTCTCCAGGTCATGGAGCTCATCAGGTTTGACGGTGAGTATATCTGTGATATGGACGAAGCCAACGATTCGGTCCTTGTCCTGAAGAGCGACAGGATATCGCGTATGCTTAGTAGCATACACCAGCTTCAAATTCTCTTCCCAGCTCAGGTCAACGAAGAGGCAGTCCATATCAATGCGCGGCAGCATCACTTCACGTGCCAAACGCTCGGAGAATTCGAATATATTATCGAACAGCACCATCTCTTCTTTATCGATATGTCCGCTCTTGGCACTTTGATTCATCAAAATACGAATTTCTTCTTCAGTATGCGCTGCATCATGCTCCGTGGCCGGCTGGACTCCGACCAATCTAAGCAGCCAATTCGCTGTACCGTTCAGGACCGCGATCACGGGAAGAAACAGCTTGTAGAAAACCATCAGTGGAGCGGATAACCACAATGAGGTCAGCTCTGAACGTTGAATTGCCAATGATTTGGGGGCAAGCTCTCCAAGCACGATATGCAAAAA
>JARBUQ010000193.1 GCA_029239545.1 Paenibacillus sp. | reverse complement strand
TTTACTTGTGTTATATAAACCAAAAACCACAAGCTTCGCTGTCTAGAGCGGCTTGTGGTTCATACTCGACGTACGGGCTCTTGCTTACATCATAGCCGGTTACTTACGCTCCACCTTTTACCTCTGGCTTGGGATGTTTGTTCTTGTTCCTGCTCTTCCCTCTGGAGCCTGCAAAAAGCAGCGCTGCAATAATGACTATAACAATGGACCACTTCAACAACCCGCTGTCTCCAATCCAATTATGCACGAATGGCTCATCGACCAGCATTTTCCCTGCTGTCAGGGCCAAGACGGCTGCCCCAATAAAGATGGCTGAGGGAAACCGATCCATAATCTTCAATACAAATGTACTCCCCCACACCATAATAGGCACACTAATAACTAGTCCGGCGATAACCAACCCGTAGCTTCCATGTGCTGCTCCGGCGACTGCAAGTACATTATCGATGCCCATGACCGCGTCTGCGATCACAATCGTTCGAATAGCGGCAGCTAATGTTGTCCCTGCGGTTACATTACTGTGATCCTTCTCATCCACAAGAAGTTTATAAGCAATCCACAACAAGAACAGACCTCCGACAAACAGTAAACCCGGAATTTCCAACAGCCATACTACCGCCAGAGTAGCGATTGCACGAATAACTACGGCTCCGACTGTCCCCCAGATAATAGCTTTTGTCTGCTGCTGCTTAGGCAAGTTACGTGCAGCCATCCCAATTACAATTGCGTTGTCCCCAGCTAATACTAAATCGATCATCACGATTACAGCAAGCGCGGACAACATATCCATCGTTAACCATTCCATTGTTGTCACTCTCCCTTTGATTGGTTTCGCAGCCTTATTCGCGGTCCAGACAACGCAAAAGCGGCCCCCATAACGTTAAAGGCCGCTTTCCACACAAATGAAAAGTAGAATACTGAGGACCTTTACCGTTATGGCAAAGGTCTTGCTAACAACGAAATTCGTTGCCAACAAAGCCGGGGATGGTAACATCCCGTAATGACGACTTTGCTGTAGTAGCTACTCCCCTTTGATTCGATTGCTTTTATCGTATAGGAAAACAGGTAACATTGTCAAGCCCCTTCAAACAAGCCTAAACGTCAGATGAAAAGAATATTAGCTCCATTTATTGATAATATAAAGGAATTAATATCCGAAATATGTTATACTCTTCATAGTATCCTTATTTAATACGATTTTTAGTCAACTTCAACTGCATCTGGAATTTGAGGAGTGTAATTAATAATGAATCGAATCTTTAATAAACAAGGTCTCATCGTTTCCTGCCAGGCTCTTCCTGGGGAAGCGTTGTATTTGCAGGGCACTATGGCTCTAATGGCGGTAGCCGCTGAGCAAGGAGGCGCTATCGGGATCAGGGCGAATGGGCCTGCTGACATCCGTGATATCAAGAAGAGCGTTCAGCTGCCAGTTATTGGTTTATTAAAAAGGGACATCCCCGGATCGGACATCTATATCACACCGGAGCTCGAGGACGTGCGTGCGATTATTGAGGCGGGAGCTGATGTTGTCGCCCTCGATATGACGGATCGCGAGGACCGTAAGGAGCAAGTGAAGCCGCTTATTGATTATTGCCACCGTGCAGGCGTACAAGTGATGGCTGATATCTCCACTCTGGAGGAGGGAATGCTTGCCGAGCAGTTGGGTGCTGACCTGATCTCCACTACAATGTCAGGTTACACACCTTACAGCCCCAAGCAGGAAGGTCCTGACCTGGAGCTGGTGCGCAAGCTAAGCAAGCAAGTCAGCGTGCCCGTTGTAGCCGAAGGCCGCATCTGGAGTCCGGCCGAAGCCGTGCTGGCGCTTGAAGCAGGTGCACAATACGTTGTAGTGGGTGGAGCGATTACACGTCCGCAGCAAATTACCGCCAAATATACTGGCGTGTTGGATGCTTGGTTGAAGCGGTAGTATACCGGCCGAACGCCATCATGCAACGCCACACTGCGCGCTGGGAGCAGCG
The DNA here is from genome assembly GCA_029239545.1 of Paenibacillus sp. Classification (GTDB taxonomy): domain Bacteria; phylum Bacillota; class Bacilli; order Paenibacillales; family NBRC-103111; genus Paenibacillus_AA. Next base: position 5,903 of record JARBUQ010000193.1, on the reverse strand, counting down.
CGCGGATCTCCTGCTTGAACAATTGCCCCGTATGTGGGATGCAGTTGCACGTGCTTTGAATTTCCTTGCACAAGGACATCCGCACCTGCACCCCTTCCCCGAATGCCCGTTTCAGCTCGCCAGCCGTTTGTTGTCACCGATTATGATGCTTGTGTCATCCCGAATGGCCCGAAATTCCGTGTGAAGATACGACAGCACGCCGGCGGCGTTGACCTTAACTTCCCCCGTCTCCATTCCCCCACCTAGTCGCCGCTCAATTGTGTACTCAGGGACTTACATCAGAGGCATTTTCAAGAAAACGTCCAAAATTTCAAGGAATCGAGTCTTTCAATTTTATTAGTTTACCCTTTCACTTAGCTATTCCGGCTTTCTAAATGTATACTATCCATAGTAGTCTACTCGGCTGAGGATAAATCGATAGAGCTAACCATTGTGAAAGGGGAACAAGCTAAATGTTTTTTACTGTCAGAAAGAGAGTTAGAGAAGAAATGGGGATCACCCCAGAGGATAAACTTAGTTATGAGGTTTGTGGGGATATTCTGGTTATAAAGAAGGATTCCACTGGAAAATCATTATCAGTAAATGGGCAATTTCAAGTTCCAACAGCTGTCATAGCTGCAATGGCACCTAATTCGAATGAAATCTTCAGGGTGTTAAATAATACTGAATATGAAATGTTTGTTGCCTTGGTAGATAACATCAGCCATAAAGTGACAAGAGCGGGTGCAGCTCAATTATTTCCTGCTCATGACAAAATATTATCAACAAACCGAAGTCCAAAAGCAAATGCCGGAGAATTTCTAAAGAATAAGGATGCATTTACCGCAAAGCTGGAAAATAAATCAGGAGAAAGTATTGATGTTGAAATTGAAATCAACGGCAATATTTTTAAAGCGAAGGAAGAATTAGCACGACAATATCCAGATATGGAGATTACGCTGATTATGCCTAAGTATACAAATTGATTCCAATCTCGCCAGGTGATCCGCGGAACTGGGAAATCCCCGATTTGGTCTATGACAAACCTCAGTCCTGCATTTTCTGGTTGATCCACGACTGTAGGGTTCTTCCTCTTGAATGGAATTGGCTAATTCCTGGGGATACCCTCTTAAACTTCCTATATATGAACAACAACAAGAAGCCGATCTACAGATCGGCTCCTTGTTGTGCACGCTTCAGTGCGAGTCGGGCAGCACCGGCAAACCCGGCATGTTCACCCAACGTTGCAGCTACAATCTTCATATTGTCATAAGCCGGCATTACCTGACGCGAAATGTGGGCACGGATCTGATCCAGAAGGAAGTCTCCCTGCGCTGTGACTGCCCCCCCGATTACGATGGCCTTGGGGTTGAGAGCATGCACCAGATTCGTCAGTCCGAGCGCTACATATTCCGCATAGAGGTGAATAACAGCAGCAGCCTGCTCATGCCCTTGTCTGGCCCACTCGAATAAGGTTTTGGCCGAATGCCCGAGCATTGCAGACTCCATTCCCTGCTCCTTAGCCAGCCTCATGAGTCCTGTTACGGAAGCATATTGCTCCCAGCATCCGCTCAGCCCGCAATTACAAGCGGCACCGCCGTGCTGGATGACCATATGGCCGAAGCCACCTCCGTAGCCATCTCGACCATAATACGGTTGACCGTCCACGACCAGACAGCCGCCTACACCTGTACCTAATGTAATACAGATGAATTCATCCCATTCGCGTCCCGCACCAATCCACGCTTCTCCCATAGCGAAAGCATGAGCATCATTAGCCAGCGCTACAGGCAGTCCTGTATGGCGTTCCATCTCAGCACGGAGCGGCACGCCTGTCCATCCAGGCAAGTTGGACGTCGCATAGCCGATACGCCCTTCACGGGCGTTCACATAACCTGCTGTCCCTACTCCGAGCGCAACCGGGGTCCAGCCTCTCTCCTTCGCGATCTGGCTCTGTCGCTCCGCAATGGCAAAGAGCTTCGACAGCCGCGAGTCTGCCCCACCGGTATGAGCCTCAGTCGGTGTGTTCTCTGTGTGCAGAATATTTCCTTGAGCGTCAATAATACCCGACTTAATGTTCGTACCGCCGATATCCATTCCAAATATGACGTTCTGATTCAAGATAACCCTCCTTGAAACGTTTTAAGCTTCTGCAGCAGCTAATCGGAGCGCTTCACGCACGATTCCGTCCGCCTGGAGCAGCAGGCCGCGTGCTTGTGCTGCGTCTACATCTGCAAGCAGCATAACGATGCTCGCCTTGACGTTTCCTTCCGTCTGCGCCATCGCCTGCTCAACCGTGGCTTCATCGGCGCCAGTAGCCATGCTCACAATATTGAGCGCTCTTGTGCGCAGCTTGCTGTTGCTCGGCTCCATGTCCACCATCAGGTTGCCATAGGCTTTGCCCAGCTTGATCATAGCCGCCGTGCTGATCATATTGAGCACCAGCTTCTGCGCAGTGCCTGCCTTCAACCGGGTCGAGCCGGTCAGCGCCTCGGGGCCGACAGGCACCTCGATCGCCCAGTCGGCGACCGAGCCGATCACCGAGCCGCGGCTGCAGGCGAGGGCAATCGTCGCGGCACCGACGGACGCCGCGTATTCCAGCGCGCCGACGACGTACGGCGTGCGCCCGCTTGCGGCGATGCCGACGACGACGTCGGCAGCCGCGAGCTGCCGCTGCCGCAGCTCGGCAGCGCCAAGAGCGGGATCGTCCTCCGCCGATTCGTCGGCGCGATCCCGTGCTGTGCCGCCCGCAACGAGTGCTTGCACGAGTTCGGGAGGGGTCCCGAACGTCGGAGGGCACTCGTAGGCGTCGAGCATACCGAGACGTCCGCTTGTGCCCGCGCCGACGTAGAAGAGCCTGCCGCCGCCGCGAAGCGCCGCGGTGACGCGGTCTACCGCTTCTGCCACAGCAGGAAGCACGGCTGCAACAGCGGAAGGGACGCTGGCATCCTCCGCATTCATTAAACCAAGCATCTCAAGTGTCGTGCCGGCATCTATATGGGAAGTATCCGGATTACGCTGTTCGGTATCCAGACTGCGTATAGGTTGTGGGGTGATCATATGATAAACCTCCTGACATTTATCTGCGTTCCGGAAAAATACTCTAAAATAAATCGATAAAAAGGAGCATATCTCCATTATAGAGATCACCCCTGCTCCTGTAAAGCTTTATAACTTGCTTCACTCCGCTCCACCTATGCCTCACGCTTCAGTCTGCGACTTAACACGACGGGATCTTACACTCCGGGCTGCTTGGGTCGTAGCCACCAGAACTCCTCCCACAATAAGGATTGCACCGATGATTTGTGTTCCCGTAACCACCTTCCCTAATATGAGGAAACCCAGCGACATGGCTACAAATGGCTGCAAATTAAGGAATATGGATGCTTTGGCTGCTCCCACCTTTTGCATCTCCCGATTCCATACCAGGCCGCACACTACCTGCATCATTAGAGCACATACAATAAGCAGCGCCCACGCCCACAGCTCCGTACTCATCTCTGATACCGAATCCCTGACCAGGGCGATTGGCAATAACAACCCTGCCCCCAAGACGGTCCCATAAGAAGTAGCGAAAAAAGGATCCCGCAGCTCCGTAAGCTTACGTGTAAGAATCATCGAAATCGCGAAAGACAGCATGGCCAGCACCATGAATGTCTCCCCTGCCGATATGGACAGAGAGCCTCCAGATCCAACTACGAAGAAAACGCCGGTAAGAGCTACCACAGAGCCAATAGACATTCGAACGGTTAGGCGCTCCTTAAGAAACACAGCCGCCAGCAAGCTTACCGCAATAGGTGAAATAGAGATAATAAGGGAAGAGGTTGTAGGATCCGCGTACTGCAGCCCTATATAAAAGGAGCTCTGATTAATTAAAGTAAGCAGAGCGATCGGAACGAGGTACTTCCAGTCCCTCTTGGTCGGTTTAACAAGTCGTCCAGTAGACCAGGCAAAGCAGACGAAGAATATGGAAGTGATGGCAAGCCGGCTTATCGCAAGCAGCATAGGCGGAAAGTGTTCTACCAGAATGGCTCCAAAAACAAAATTACTGCCCCAAATCGTGACACAAAAAGTTAACCAAATGTATGAACGCAACATATCCTAGTTCCTTCTTCCACGTCTAAACTTCTCACATCTCCTCATCATACATTTGATTGGTCGGGATGGCGAAAGGCTTATTTCGTGCAGATAGGCGTTCCCTGTCGGTTTACCCCACAAACTCGCCCCTATTCTTGTTGTATCTTACGTTCTTCTACTACAGACATTTTATTGTGCATAATGGACTCCAGGAATACCTTCACAATCCCCTGAATCGGCTTATCCTTCAATGTAATCAGATCATAGCTGCGATGAATCTCGGCAATTTCCGCAACATGAGCCATTACGAGCTTTCCTTCCTCAACTTCTCTTTTTACAGATAACCGTGGAAGGATTGCAATTCCTGTCCGATTTTTGACCAGCTCAATCATAGCCTCAATACTGTCAATCTCCATAAAAGCCTTGGGCTGCAATCCCTGAACGGAAAAAGCTTCCACAACCAGTTTCCAATCCTCTGTCCCTCTATTGAACATGATCAGGTTCTCTCCGCTCAATTCATCAAGGGTTAACCTTTCGCGACCTTCGAACTCATGCCCTGGATACACCGTCACCGTCATCGCATCATCCAGCAAACGAATCGCATGGATGTCAGGATGTCGAATCGAGCGAACGATCCCAATATGCGCCTCATGCCGCAGGATCATATCCAGAACCTGATGGGAATGGCCTGTAGAGATCTGCAAACGCACCTTGGGATACCGACTGCAAAAGGCATGCAAATAGTCCGGCATCAAATGATTCGCCGCATAAATAACGGTTCCAATCTGCAGAGAGCCCTCCACCTGATCATTCAACCGCTGAATGGCAAGCTTCCCCTCGGACAATTGGTTCATTATCGTTTCTGCGTAGGGCAAAAAGGCTTGACCCGCTTCGGTCAGCCTGATACTTTTACCAGCACGCTCGAACAGCAAACTGCCCAGCTCGTTCTCCAGCTGTTGGATCCGCGAGCTTACAGAAGGCTGAGTTAGAAACAACAGCTCCCCAGCCCGACTGAAATTACCGGTGCGGGCAACATACAAATAGGCCTCAATTTGTTGAATGTTCATATTTATTCCTCAACTCAACCCATCTTATTTAGCTTGCTCTATTGTATCATTTCGGCTTAACCGTCTTATATTCCTGCTACTGCTCCAGTTAAAAATCCCACCTTCTGCTAGTATGACTAGTGGAAGGTGGGTTGATAGCGAACTAAAGCAGACTTAAGCCTGCTGCAATTCGCGATAAAGCTGCTGCATCGACAAAGAATCCGCTACTGCCTTATGGGTCACATAACCGGCGTGTACATTCAAGCCAGCTCCGAACAAAGGGTTGCTTCTCAGTGCATCAAGCCCTCTTCCCGCCAGCTCCAGCACATAAGGAAGAGTCACATTGGTCAGTGCCATAGTAGAAGTACGAGCGACAGCAGCCGGCATATTGGCTACCGCATAATGAATCACTCCATGCTTCTCATACACCGGATGATCATGAGTAGTGGCCCGATCCACAGTTGCAATGGAGCCTCCTTGATCAACAGCAACATCCACAATGACAGAGCCCTTCTCCATCCGGCTGACTGTCTCCTCATCAATCAGCTTCGGCGCCCTGGATCCGGGTACCAGTACCGCACCGATCAGCAGATCAGCCCCCACCGCAGCCTCCTGAAGATTCCAAGGATGGGACATGAGCGTCTTGATACGCCCTTGGAACATATCATCCAGCTGACGTAGACGATCAGCCGATTTATCCAGAATGGTTACGTCCATTCCTAAGCCCAACGCCACTCTTGCCGCATTAAGACCCACAATACCTCCACCTACTACGGCCGCGCGGGCAGGCGCTACACCGGG
>JARBUQ010000003.1 GCA_029239545.1 Paenibacillus sp. | reverse complement strand
GTTGAGATCATCCTGTCCAACAATGGCTATAACATTATTAATCTTGGGATCAAGGTACCGCCAGAGCAGTTAATCGAAGCTTACCGCAGGGAGAAGCCAGATGCGATTGGGCTCTCGGGTTTGCTGGTGAAATCTGCGCAGCAAATGGTTATAACGGCTCAGGATTTGAAGTCAGCCGGAATCGATGTGCCGATTCTTGTTGGGGGTGCTGCACTAACTCGCAAATTCACCCGGACGCGGATCGCTCCTGAATATGACGGGCTGGTAGTGTATGCCAAGGATGCGATGGATGGTCTCGATATTGCCAATAAAATTAGCGATGTCGACATCCGCCAGAAGATGATTCAGGAATTAAGAGAGGCGATCCAGTCGGATGTAATGGAAGCTGGAGCCAAGAAAACGGAAGCGGCTGTAGTGCTCACCCGCGCCACTCGTTCTGCCGTAGCACGTGATCTGCCAGTGTATATACCGCCAGACCTGGAGCGTCATGTTCTTCGTGACTATCCGGTTGATTATATATTCCCATATATTAACCTGCAGACGCTTATCGGTCATCATCTCGGCTTGAAGGGCAAGGTCGATCAGTTGATTGCTGCGAAGGATCCCAAGGCTGTGCATCTAAGAGAGGTTATTGAAGAACTGTTCCAGCAAGCCAAGAATACGGGAACCTTGCGTGCTCAGGGGATGTATCGTTTCTTCCCGGCCCAATCCGAAGGCAACGATATTCTGATTTATGATCCGAAGGATCATACTCAGCTGTTACATCGCTTCACTTTCCCGCGTCAAGATGTTGAGCCGTTCTTATGTCTGGCTGATTTCTTGCGCTCGGTGGACAGCGGGGAGATGGATTACGTAGGCTTCCTCGTAGTCACTACAGGTCAAGGGGTGCGCGATCTGGCTAACGAATGGAAAGACAAGGGAGACTATTTGAGATCTCACGCTCTGCAGGCGCTAGCGCTTGAGATGGCGGAAGGGTTCGCTGAGCGAGTCCATCACATGATGCGTGACGTGTGGGGTTATCCGGATTCTCCGGACCTGACTATGCAGCAGCGCTGGGGAGCAAGATATCAAGGAATCCGGGTATCATTCGGGTATCCTGCATGTCCGAACCTGGAGGATCAGGAGCCTCTGTTCCGCTTGATGCAGCCGGAGGATATCGGAGTTGAGCTGACGGAAGGGTTCATGATGGAGCCTGAGGCTTCCGTAACCGCTATGGTGTTCTCACATCCGGAAGCCCGTTATTTCAACGTAGATAAAGTGTAAAGCAAGACCTAAGGCAAATCAGAAAAGGACTGCAGCGCTATGGACCTTTACTTTCTCGGAACGGGAGCGGGCATGCCTTCCAAAGAACGCAACGTAACTTCGATTGCACTCCGTCTCTATGAAGAGCGGGGAACCTTCTGGTTATTCGATTGCGGAGAAGGCACACAGCATCAGATTCTACGTTCTTCGCTCAAGCTGAGCAAGCTTGAATTTATATTCATTACCCATTTGCACGGTGATCATATTTATGGCTTGCCGGGACTGCTCACAAGCCGCTCCAATCAAGGCGGCGATACTCCTGTCACTTTGTTCGGGCCCCCCGGACTCAAGGAGTTCTTAAGCAGTGCATTCTCCGTTAGTCAATCCCACCTTGCCTATGAGCTTAAGGTGGTGGAGATTGCCGAAGGGATCGTCTTCGCCGACGATCAATTCGAGGTGCGTGCGGCGGAGGTGGAGCACCGCATCGCAAGCCTTGGCTTTCGCGTCCGCGAGAGCGATCGTCCAGGTCGTCTGGACGAGGCTAAGCTTCGGACGCTGGGTGTCCCTGCCGGGCCGCTGTACGGCAGGCTGAAGCGCGGCGAAGACGTCGCGCTGCCCGACGGCCGCACATTGTGCGGCGCGGACTTTGTCGGTGCGCCGATACTCGGGCGCACCGTGGTTGTGATGGGCGACACGAGGCGCTGTGCCGCCGCTGTGGAGCTGTCTCGCGGCGCCGACGTGCTCGTGCACGAGGCGACCTTCGCAAGCGAGCTGAGCGAGATGGCGCAGCTGTACTACCACACGACAGCCGCGGGTGCGGCGGAGGTGGCGGTGGAAGCGGGCGTGAGGGCGCTAGTTCTGACTCATATCAGCTCCAGATATTCGACTGATGGGGGCCAGGAACTGCTGGAGGAAGCAAGAGGCATATTCCCGCGTACTGAGCTTGCCTTCGATCATGCCTGCTTCCCGATTCCGACACCAGAATAATTACTACCATTGCATACTAATTAAGAAGCTGACGTTATCAGGAGCAAATTGGTCTCCTTGGTCTGGCTATATCACTTACTATTTATGGGAAAGCTTAAAGGGTAAAGACTGTCATGGATAATTGTCAATAGGCTGAGACACAGTTCGGATTCTTTTCATATACTGGATCAAAACCTGCAATCAGTTGGAACACAATCAACATACTTAATGAAGTCTGGAGGGATCCTCATGACCAAGTTTCACATGATCGGGATCAAAGGGGCGGGTATGAGCGCATTAGCGCAAGTGCTGCATGATATGGGCCATGACGTTCAAGGCTCGGACGTGGACACGTACTTCTTCACACAAGCGCCGCTAGAGAACAGTAACATTCGTCTCTTGCCATTCGACGAGAACCACATTACCTCCTCACCGGAGCGTTGTGTTATTGCTTCGAATGCTTTCAAGGATGATCACCCTGAGGTAGCAGCCAGCTTAAAGCTGAAAGTTCCCTATTATCGTTACCACAGCTTCCTGGGAGAGTGGATTCATCAATTCACCAGTGTTGCTGTTACAGGGGCGCATGGCAAGACGACTACAACCGGCATGATGGCTCATGTGTGCAAAGCGATTCAACCGACCTCCTACCTGATCGGGGATGGAACTGGAGTTGGGGCCCAGGATAGCACGCATTTTATTTTTGAGAGCTGTGAGTACAGAAGACATTTTCTTGCTTACTCCCCGGATTATGCGATCATCACGAACATTGATTTCGATCACCCTGACTATTTCAGCGGAATTGAAGATGTCACTTCTGCTTTTCAGGAGATGGCTGACCAGGTTCGCAAACATATAGTCGCTTACGGAGACGATGAGCATGTACGTTCCTTGCGTACCAAGGTGCCTATTCTCCACTATGGCTTTAAGGAGCATAATGCGCTGAGAGCAGTCGATTTGCGTGTGGATGAACAAGGGGTTTCTTTTCAAGCCGTATTACATGACACCTCCTTGGGACGTTTCACTATCCCGGGTTACGGTAAACATAATATTCTCAATGCTTTGGCAGTAATTGGAATATGTGTGCTGGAGGATTTTAATCTGGAGCTGGTTCGGACTCAGATGGCCACATTTGGCGGGGTCAAACGAAGATTTTCCGAGAAGCATGTCGCAAGCAACGTTTTGATCGACGATTATGCCCATCATCCGACCGAGATACGGGCTACTCTGGATGCGGTAAGAAGCAAATACCCGGATCGCAAGGTCGTATCGGTATTCCAGCCCCACACCTATTCCAGACTTGAAAAGTTTATGGATGACTTTGCCCATTCCCTGTCGGAATCGGACGAAGTATATTTATGCGGTATTTTTGGTTCAGCGAGAGAGAACACAGGCAACATCTCGATTAATCATCTGATTGAACGTATCCCTTCGTCCAAGCTGATTTCCGAGAATGATATGGATGTGCTGCGGGACTACTCAGATTGTGTCCTGCTGTTCATGGGTGCTGGTGATGTGCATAAATATCAGGCTAAATACGAGGAATCCATGTCAATTCGTTAGAAAGTGGGTAGGTGCTTGCTCCGCCTAGTAAAAAACGGAAGTCAAGCTCATGCTGAGCGAATGACTTCCGTTTTTGCATCCTGTTCGCACCGCTCGCAGGGAGCTGCGTGCGGTGGAACAGTCAGGTTTTATTGGATTTTGACTGCGGTTCCGCTGACGGCAACCATCAACATTCCATCGCGAATGACTTCATAGTCGATATCTACGCCTACAATGGCGTTGGCGCCTAGCCTGGAAGCCGTAGATCTTAACTCATCAAAAGCAACTTCCCGCGCTTCCTTCAGCTTGCTTTCGTAGGCACCGGAACGACCGCCCACAATGTCTGTTATAGAAGCAAAAAGATCGCGGACGATATTCGCGCCCATGATGGCTTCTCCTGTTACAATGGATACATATTCTACAATTTGTCTGCCTTCAATCGTTGGTGTAGTACTCATAATCATGGCAATTCCTCCTTAGAATTCACTAAATAAAGCTCTCATGCAATAGCTTACCCTTTTTTGTACGGTACATTAAGAAATAAGTTGCAAGGGGAAGAGAGAACCTTTTTATAAGCCAAATATTCGCACTTTATTCGAGGGCTACAGTAGGGGGAATCGTCAATTGAAAGGGTTGGCCATCTTATTCGGTTTTTTTTGGGTTGGCACCATGATTCAACAGTCCACAGGAATACCGCTTCCGGCAAACGTGATCGGGCTTGCTCTTTTTACTGCGTCCTTATTCTGCAAGCTGATGAAGCTGGAATGGGTGGAAGAGAGCGCCCAGTTTCTGCTTAAGCATATGACCTTGTTCTTTGCCCCTATCATCGTTGGTACAATCGCATTCATCCCGGTCATAATATCGAATGGTGTGCCTATAATACTAAGTCTTATCCTCAGCACTTTAATTACACTATGGGTGGCAGGCTGGGTTACACAGCTTGGGAGTCGCGGCGGCAAGAAGGAGGAGCAGCGTGAATCCAATACAATGGGGGGATAGTCCCTTATTCGGGGTGACGGTTACTCTGATTGCGTATGTGGTCGCCCTTCATCTGCAGCGGAGGTGGCCTAGGTTACATGTGTTATTCGTCTGCTGCTGTCTGTTGTTCCTGTTGTTAGGGGTAAGTGGAATTCCTTATGATTCCTATCGGGTTGGAGGAGATTTACTCGTTTTTATCCTTGGCCCAGCGACTGTAGCACTTGGAGTTCCTTTATACAAATATTCAGGTGTGATCATACGGCGTTTAAAAGGAGTGCTTGCTGGAATTGTGGCAGGTTCTCTGTGCGGGATGGCATCAAGCTTTATTTTCGTGAGGCTGGCAGGATCGGATCGGGAGCTGTTGATGACTCTTTTGCCGAAATCCGTCACTTCGCCCATTTCTATGGAAATTGCACGAATGTTAGGAGGAATTCCAGAGTTAGCTGCTGTATTAACCGTATTGACTGGCTTGATCGGCAGCATGTTCGGCCCTCTTTTTTTGCGGTTAACGGGGATTAAGGACGATTTGGCCATTGGTACAGCGATGGGGACGGCGGCACATGGAATTGGGACCTCGCGTATTATTCGTGAATCTGAGCTGCAGGGCAGTGCTGGAGGTTTTGCCATGGGTGCAGCCGGGCTCATCTCAACCTTTGCTGCAATGCCTATTTATTATTGGCTGCAGCCATAGACCACGAATGATCGGAACAAAAAACCTCCTCCTTGAGTGGTTTCAAGGTCAGGAGGTTTTGATTTATTGAGTTGCGTTACTTCGTCTGTTGTTTCTCATTTTGCTGAAGCGCCTTCTCAAGTCCATTCCAGCCTAACAAGGAGCAGTTGTGACGAGCACGCAGCTTGTGCACACCGGAGAGAGCAAGCGCGTCTCCAAGCTCTTCTTCATCCTCTGGAAGCTCACCAAGCTTAATCATATTATTAAACACGGCAATCGTATGCTTGGCTTCTTCAACAGACTTGCCTTTCACCAAATCCGTCATCATGGAGCACGACGCCATACTGATGGAACAGCCTTCGCCCTCGAACTTGATATCCTTGATCTTGTTGTTCTCGTCCACATTCATGTATAACACCATAACATCGCCGCAAGTTGGGTTTTTGTAGGGGAGCTGGAGTGAGCCTTCCTCTGTCAGCTTGCCTTTGTTATGTGGTTTCTTATAATGGTCCATAACAATTTGTTTGTATAAATTCTCGAGCACGATCGTTCACCTCTGACACAAGAATGATGTTCTGACTACTGCATATTCTTTTATTGTACTATATTTCGCAAGTGATTGAAACTGACAAACCCTTGAGGCAAAATTTGCGGAGCATGTCAGTCCCAAAAGTTTTTGTCTCTAGGGTTATGTGTTAGGCATGATTCGAATACAAACTATGGAAATGGGACAAATTAATTGCTGCATGCCAGCTAATGCTTACTAAGTGCTTTGGTTCATAAAAGTTGAGGAGGATGGCATAAATGGACAAGGAACAATCCAAAACCGCTGAAGGAGCAACCAGTACGGTGAAAGAGGTGCTTCAGCAATTAACCGCCTCAGAGCAAGCTGCTCATGACGCACAGGGTCGAGCGTTGCTTGAAGACGGCATCCGCTATGATTACGATGATGCTTCAGATTTATAGGATGGGCGCGGCATAACCCGGAAACCATCATCCATACTTTCCCGGGAAAGCGCAGGAATCGACAAAAAACAACCTATCTCATCACGACGCAGTCACCTCTCTTTCGGGGGAGAGCGAGCTTCGCAGGTGGGATAGGTTATTTAGCATTTTAACTTTATCTTTTGACTAGCCAAGCGAACAGATATTCGCTAAACTGTTACTTATACGAGGTGAAAGTTACATGATCAAAAAGAAAGCCTTATCCGACTTGATACAGGAATTAAGAGCTAATCCCAATATAATCAATTGGCACGAAATAGAGCCGCAGGAGGCTAAAACAAAACCAATTCCCGCAAGTGTGGACTCCAGAATAAAAGCAGCGTTGAATAAACGAGGAATTGCAGAGCTGTATTCACATCAATTCACGGCCTATGAAACTCTCCAAAAAGGTGAGAACATTGTGGCAGTAACCCCTACTGCTTCAGGCAAGACATTATGCTATAACCTTCCGGTGCTGCAGTCTATAGCCGCTGACGACACAAGCCGGGCGCTTTACTTGTTCCCGACAAAGGCTTTGGCCCAGGATCAGCGAAGCGAGCTGAGCGAAATCATTAATGAAATGGGTATAGATATCAAAAGCTATACGTATGATGGGGACACTTCTCCAGCAATCCGCCAAATCGTAAGGCAAGCCGGACATATCGTGATAACGAATCCGGACATGCTTCATTCCGCTATATTGCCTCATCATACCAAATGGGTCAGTTTATTCGAAAACCTTAAATATATCGTAATTGACGAACTGCATACTTACCGTGGAGTTTTCGGCAGCCATGTAGCAAACGTTGTACGTAGGCTTAAAAGGATATGTAAATTTTACGGAAGCAGCCCGCTATTTATTTGCACGTCGGCTACCATAGCGAACCCCAAACAATTGGCCGAGCAGCTGACCGGAAACCCTATGCGGTTAATAGATGATAACGGAGCGCCCAGGGGAAGAAAACATTTCGTTTTTTATAACCCCCCTATCGTGAATAAGGCGTTGAACATACGAAAAAGCTCTACGGTTGAAGTGAATAGCCTGGCCAAAGAGTTCCTAAGAAACAAAATCCAAACGATTATATTTGCACGCAGCCGCGTAAGAGTTGAAATTATTTTAAGCCATATACAGGAGCTGGTTAAAAATGATATTGGGTCGAAATCCATAAGGGGTTATCGCGGAGGTTATCTCCCCAAGCAGCGCAGAGAAATCGAGAGAGGACTCCGAGAGGGAGAAATTCTGGGAGTAGTAAGCACCAATGCCCTGGAATTAGGGGTAGATATTGGACAACTGCAAGTTTGTATCATGACAGGATACCCAGGAAGTGTAGCCAGCACTTGGCAGCAAGCAGGAAGAGCTGGTCGAAGACATGGGGAAGCTCTTATTCTTATGGTTGCCAGCTCTACTCCTATTGACCAGTATATCGTGCAAAATCCGGAATACTTTTTCGACAGGTCGCCAGAATGCGCTAGGATCAATCCGGAAAATCTTATTATCCTGGTAGATCATTTAAGATGTGCCGCTTATGAACTTCCCTTTCAGAAAGAAGAGGAATTCGGTCCTTTGGACGTAACGGATATTATGGAATATTTGGTTGAAGAAAAAGTACTGCATCAAAACGGGGATACGTTTTATTGGGCCGATCAATCTTTCCCGGCAAGCAATATTAGCCTCCGGTCAGCTTCCCAGGAAAACGTAGTCATTATAGACCAATCGAACATTGCCAACATTAAAGTTATCGGGGAGATGGATAGATTCAGTGCTATGACTTTGCTGCATGACGAAGCTATCTATTTACACGAAGGCGTTCAGTACCAGGTAGAAAAGCTGGATTGGGACCACAAAAAGGCATACGTAAGGGAAGTGGATGTAGAGTACTACACGGACGCGAATCTGGCCATCCAGCTGAAAGTGTTAGAGATTGACAGAACCAGTCAACGGGATACGGTTTCGGTTAACTATGGTGACGTCACAGTAAATGCGATCCCAACGATTTTTAAGAAAATCAAATTAACCACGTTCGAAAATATCGGATCAGGGCCGATCAACTTACCGGAAGAAGAGTTACATACGAGTGCTGCGTGGTTGGAATTGAAAGTGATTGATCCCGAAATCGGCATAAAAACGCTGGAGCAGCTATTGCTGGGCATCGCCAATGTTTTGAAGCATATTGTACCTGTTCTTGTTATGTGTGATCGCAATGATATACATGTTGTCTCCCAAATTAAAGCTGCCCACACCCAATTGCCTACCATTTTCATTTATGACCATTACCCAGGCGGTATAGGATTAGCCGAGGACGTATACAAACGAATCGATGAAGTAAAAAACGCAGCCAAGAACCTCATACAAAAATGTGCGTGTAAGGAAGGTTGCCCATCATGCATAGGAACCGAAATATCAGGTATCAACGGAAAGCAAAGAAGCATACAGCTGTTATCGCAGTTTTGAATCGAATGAAGGCGGGAGGTTCAGCGGAATGAGCGGAGTGAAGGAAAGACTGTCCCGTTTGAAACGCAGCAGTTCCTCGTCCATGGATACAGAGGCGAATCGTGAGACGGATGTTTCGACTCAGCTACCATCGCATACTGCTGCTCCTGACAAGATTACAGAGCTTACGACATCCCTGCATGCAGGCTGGGATAAACTTGGTGTACAACTAGTGACTAATTCTCATGGTGCCTTTTTGTTGAGAGAACGTCGTTACTCCAATGAATTTGCCCACGGCTTGCACCGGGTGGGAGAATTAATCCATCGAATGAGTTTCTTTCGTACGATAGTTAACTCTACTGATCCTGCATTATCGGAAGCCGCCGGGGATTCAGAGAGTCTGTTGTTTCTGGATACGGAGACGACAGGACTAGGCGTCGGAGCGGGTAATGTCGCTTTTATGATCGGATTAGGATATTACGAAGCAGGTGACCTGGTTGTCCAGCAGCTTTTCATCCGCAATCCTGCAGAAGAGCTCGCTATGCTTGTTTATCTGCGTACATTGATGGAGACCCGCAATAGACTGGTCACCTATAACGGCAAGTGCTTCGATTGGCCAATTATCAAAAATCGTTTTGTAATGAACCGTCTGCGTTCCTCTGGGGAGGAGCCGCAGCACTTTGACCTTCTGTATCCTTCACGCGGCTTATGGCGCCGTTCTCTTCCTTCATGCCGGTTAAGCATAGTAGAGAAAGCAAGGCTTGGCTTGACCCGAATCGATGACGTCCCAGGATCGTTGGCTCCTGAGCTTTATTTTCTGTATTTGGCGGAAGGAAATCCAACTGTGCTGTCTGGTGTTTTCGAGCATAATGAGAAAGACATTCTGACACTGGCAGCGCTGGCTGTACATTTCTCCAAGCTGCTGGAAGGAGTTATCCCTCTTGAGAGCTTGGAAGATGAAGAGTTATACAGGTTTGGGATGTGGATGGATAAGCTGGGCTTGGAGCATCGCTCGGTAGAGGCTATCCAATTGCTGATGAGCAGGCCATCTGTTATGAACTCAGAGCATGCTCTGTTATGTGCTGCATTCTACAAACGCCGTCACAGCTACGAAATAGCAGTTCCTATCTGGCGGCAGCTGGTCATGCAGCAAATAGGGAGAGGGGGATTAGCATTACTAGAGCCTTGTATTGAGCTTGCCATGTACTACGAACATCGCGAGAAGAATATAGCCGAAGCTCTAGAGATGGCGGAACAGGCGCTGAGCATCATTCGCGGACGCAGGACAATAACCCGGAATGATCCTAAGCATAAGGTCGTATTGGAGCAAGTTCAGCAGCGAATCACGAGGCTCAGGGGCAAAGCTTCCGCTATTAACCCGGAGCGCTCTCCTTCAAGTAACCGACTTAGACCTGAGATTTTGGAAGGTTTTGTTAATAGAAAACAGAATTCAAGGAAGCAATCCCCTTCTTACGTTATGGAGTCTCTTTTGTAACGCTTGTCTGTAAACTGATCGTTTAAGAATGGAATAAGTTGAAAGGAGCAGGTGCAGTGCAACATAGATTTGGTTTATTAATCGATCTGGACGGAACGATGTACGCGGGCAACCGGAAAATTCCTCACGCCACAATGTTTATTGAGTATTTGCGAACCGCAGGCATTCCGTACTTGTATTTAACGAATAATTCCTCTAGAACCGCTCTGGCTGTGGCGGAGCATTTGCAGCAAATGGGCATACCGGCATCCGCGGATGAGGTCGTTACATCCTCGCAAGCAGCCGCGCAATATGTTGCTGAGACTGGGGGGCTGGGTGCGCGTGTTTACGTGATTGGAGAGATCGGGTTGCATGCGGCGTTACTCGAAGCAGGGCTTACCATAGTAGAGGATGACCCGGAATTTGTCGTTCAAGGGATTGACCGCGGCTTCAGCTATGAGAAGCTGAACAAGGCTGCTGCCTATATTCGGGGAGGCGCCCGATATGTGCTGACTAATCCCGATCGGCTGCTGCCCTATGACGATACCTTCCTTCCAGGCGCTGGCGCACTGTCTGCATCCATCCAAATGGCATCGAATGTAGAACCGACTATAATAGGGAAGCCTTGTGAGCCGATCGTCCAATTTGCTTTGAGAAGACTTCCTTCTGTGGATGAAGTATGGGTAATAGGTGATAATCTGCTTACAGATATTGGTGCTGGCCAAACCTCCGGGTTGCGAACCGCTCTTGTTTTAACCGGACTTACTACCAAGGATAATGTGGATAGTCTCATACAGCAGTATGGGATTGTACCGGACCTGATTGCTAATCATTTAATGGAGTTAATTAATTTGATAGAGCAGTACGGCAGGGAGAGAGCGGTTTAAACCTTCGATGAACCGGACATACAAGTAATAACTATGTGTTGGGATCGGGGGATTGTACGACATGCCTGAATTACCGGAAATGGAGACATACAAATATTTATTGAGTAAAGAACTGCTAGGGCGCAAGATTACGGAAGTTGAGGTGGAACGGGAAAAATCGCTTAACATATCCGCTGTCGAATTCTCAAATTATGTCCGTAATCACACCGTTACTTCAATCAGCAGAAGGGCTAAGCACCTGCTCTTTCACCTGGATAGCGGAGATACGCTGCTGCTGCATCTTATGCTGGGCGGCTGGATGTTCTACGGTACAGAAGAAGACAAGCCTGATCGTACTTCGCAAGTTATTTTATCCTTCGGTGAGCGCAATCTTTATTTCATCGGGCTTCGTCTCGGTTATTTGCATTTGTTAAATGAAAAAGAACTACACACTCGTCTTGCATCGTTAGGACCGGAACCGCTTGCTCCCGGAATGGACGAACACCAGTTTATTCATGTATTAAAAAGTAAAAGGGGAGTTTTAAAGCCTGCCCTGGTGGATCAGAAATTAATAGCCGGCATTGGAAACTGTTACTCGGATGAGTTCTGTTTTCAGGCCGGTATTTTGCCTTTTCGCACAATCGGTGATTTGTCTATGGAAGAAATGAATCGGTTATATAACGGGATGCAATATATATTCAGAGATGCAATGAGGCTCGGAGGATATATGGAGTCTCCTTTATTCACTGGTGATACGCTTACTGGCGGATACAATGACCATTGCAGAGTATATGATCGAGGCGGTGAGCCCTGCTTGCAGTGTGGGCAGTCGATTGTGCAAGACGAATTGTCTTCCCGCAAAGTATTCTATTGTACCAATTGCCAGTCATAAGGGGGCTGTATCTTGTATTTTGGTAGTCATGTCAGCATTCGAAAAGGATATTTGGAGGCGGCCAAAGCCTGTATGCGTATCGGAGGCCGCTCCTTTCAATACTTCCCCAAAAACCCGAGAAGCCTGAGTACCAAATCATTTGACCATCGGGACGCTGAAGCATGTGCGGTCTGGTGCCGCCAGCATGATTTGCTGTCCATTGCGCATAGCGCATATCCGGCAAATTTGGCTGCAGAAGGCGAGGAAAAGCAGGTGGCCGTGATTCGCTCCTTGCTTAACGACTTAGAGATTACTGAGGCATGCGGCTCCGTCGGGCTGGTCGTGCACTTCGGCATTTACAAGGGAGCGGAACCGCTTCAGGGATATATTCGTATCGTGCAAACCTTAAATGAGGTGCTTCGTCTATGGGAAGGGCAAACTTTGATCCTACTTGAGAATCAGTCCGGGGAGCATGCACGTATGGGAATGACGATGGAAGAGCTTACCCAGGTTCGCAGCCTGTCTGCGGCACCTCACAAAATCGGATTTTGTCTGGATACGTGTCATTTATTTGCAAGTGGGTTGTGGGACGGTCATAATTGGAAAGAGGTGGTCTCAAAGGGAACTCAAACCGGTTATTGGGAGCATCTGAGGGCGATCCATCTGAACGACTCCGTCTATCCGACCCGATCCTACAAGGACCGGCACGCCAACATTGGACGTGGTGAGATTGGCTCTGCTGCGCTCAAGCAGGTATTGGCATCACCCTTCCTGCAGAGCATGCCGATCGTTCTGGAAACCCCATCTTCTGAGCAATGGTCGCACGTGAATGAGCTGCAGCTGCTTCAGGAATGGATGGGTAATAGCAAATGAGTTAAAAAAGAAACTGGAGAGGTTACTTAATGTTAGGGGGAAACCATGGAAACGCATAACAAAAGGCCAAGTATTTATTTATATCTTGACGATATGAGACCTTGTCCCGCTGGATTCGTGCTGGCAAGAACGGCAGAGGAATGTAAATTATTTCTTAATGAATGTGATGTGCAGATTCTTTCCTTGGACTACGAGCTCGGCTGGAACTCACCAACAGGTATGGACGTTGCCAAACATATCGCTATGAATCTGGAGGCAGACCGATATCCTCGAGAGATCTATATGCATTCCTCAAGCCCCTCGGGAAGAGCCAGCATGTTTCAACTGCTCTATGCACATAAGCCTGAGCACGTACAATTGTATAACAGTCCCGTTCCTGATGACATTCTTCTGCGAATTGAGCAAACCAAATTGTAGATGGAAAAGTAAGGGCAATCAGGCTACAATAAGTCTATTCACATTGCAAAACGCTAACAGGAAGTGAAGGTGACTTATGAGTATTATCGAATTGACGGACGTATATTTTACCCGTGGAGAACGCCGCATTTTGCAGGATGTTCAATTGAAAGTGAACCAAGGGGAACATTGGGTTGTGCTTGGAAAAAATGGATCGGGCAAAACAACGATTCTTGAAATGATTAATGGTTATTTATTTCCTACAAGCGGGTCCGTTCGAGTATTGGATAATTTATACGGAACGGTTGATTTGCGTGAGGTTCGCAAGCATATCGGTTATATTAGTCAATCCTTGCTTGAGAAGCTTACACTTCGTGATCCAGTCTGGGAAGTAGTGGCTACGGGAGAATATGGGTATCTCCGCTTTTATGAAATAATCCCGCAAGAGGTTGAAGACAAGGCTAGAGCGATGCTCGCTGAAGTTCGCCTGTCACATGTTGCCGACCAGCCGCTTGGAACTCTCTCTCAAGGAGAGCGGAAGAAAGTAATGCTGGCGAGATCGCTGATGACAGATCCATCGATTCTTATTCTGGACGAGCCTTGTTCTGGATTGGATCTGTATGAGCGGGAACAGCTGCTTCAAAGTGTGAATGATCTGGGCAAACGCAATCTGACTATGGTATATGTAACCCATCACATCGAAGAAATCGTGCCTGCCTTTACTCATATCGCACTTATTCAGCAAGGCCGTGTGTTAGCCCAAGGGGAGAAGCATAAGGTGCTCAGTGCTGAGCTGCTGCACAATGCTTATGAAGTGCCAGTTACGATTGAATGGGTCAATGAAAGACCATGGATCCGTGTTATTTAATGACATTAATTATTAATGTAGTTTAATATTGATTGGGAGGACAAAGCTAGTGCCTACCGCGAATACCGCATCATGTTTTATAGGGACCGCCAATCGCGGCTTTGCTCTCTACGCGCAGGATGAGATACGACGTTTTTTTCAAGGTGCCAAATGTGCGGAGCTTTCCGAACAAGAGGTGTTTCTGATTCAGGCACCACTCTTGAGGGAACAGGCGATTGCAGTTATTCAAGAGAGCATGCCAATCTTTCTCCGACATATACAGCCTGTAGATTGGATTAGTCCGATTGCCAGGGCTGAGTCCGATATTTATTCGTTAATTAAATTCATCAAGACACATATTTCATTCCGTTCCGGGGAACGAGTAGCGGTTCAAATCCGTAAAAAAGACCGCATTGAGCTTCCTTATGCACCTGCTGAGCTGCGTGAGTCGATCTCCTCCATGCTGGAATCAGAATTTCAGATCGAAGCCGTTGCTCGGGATGCTGACTGGATTTTATCGGTTTATTTGACGGATGAACAGGCTTATATTGGGTATTCCAGGCCAACAGATAATCTCTCGGACTGGTCAGGCGGCGCGATTCGATTCCAACGGGAAGCGGAGCAAATATCCCGTGCCAAGTTCAAGCTGTTAGAAGCCGAATTAGTCTTCGGATTGAATTATTCGGCATTCTCTACAGTGCTGGATATCGGCGCAGCCCCAGGTGGTTGGACATCATTACTGCTTGAACGCGGCTTGCTTGTTACAGCTGTAGATCCAGGTGTTATGCACCCCAGTTTGATCCAGCATCCGCGGCTGACGATCCATCGGGCGAATGCAGGAGACGTCCAGTTTCCTGATCATTCCTTCGATCTTCTCGTCTGTGATATGAGCTGGAGCCCTCGACAGATGGCTCAGCTGCTGCTGCCTGTCCTGGATTCGCTTCGCCCAGGCGGAACAGCCATTATTACGTTGAAGCTGCTTCATGGCAAGCCTTTCCAGACTGTGAAGGACATCTCCCGAACATTTGCTTCCAAGCTTGAGCTGATTCAGGCCAAACAATTATTTCATAATCGGGATGAAGTCACTTTATTTTTATTAAAGCGTTGAAATCTGTTTCGGTTTTTGTTATATTCGTTCTAACAAAGTCAATGAAGAGGAAAAGTACATGTACACTCTGATCCCCAGAGAGTCGGCGGTCGCTGCAAGTCCGACGTTCAGAATACATCGAATATCACCTCCGAGACGTAACCCGATTCCATTCCTTAGGTATACTGCGAGGAATAGCCGAACCTGCTAGTCATGTTCTGGATAGGGGATACCGGATTTCCTCCGTTACAGGGGACCGCATGTGATGGCATGCTGGATGAGCGCCGATTGTTTTGCTGTATTCATATAGCAGACTTCGGAATTAGGGTGGTATCGCGAGTAAACCTCGTCCCTTTTGGGGCAAGGTTTTTTTTGTTATTCAAGTTTTATTATTCATACGAATGAGGTGGTTCAGTTGGGGATTACTCCGGGCAATATCAGAGCATTATGCAAGCGAAATACAAGCTTGAAGGGCATATTCACCGTACTCCGCTAACGCTGTCCAAGACACTGAGCGAGATGACGGGCTGCACGGTTTACCTGAAGCTGGAAAATTTGCAGAAGACAGGCGCCTTCAAAGTCCGAGGTGCGTGGAACAGGATTGCAAACTTAACGCGGGAAGAACGCATGCGTGGAGTCATTACCGCTTCTGCGGGCAACCATGCCCAAGGAGTAGCGATGGCTGCGGCACAGGCGGGGATCACCTCCACAATCGTGATGCCGTTCGGTGCCCAGGAAGCCAAGATAGCTGCCACTCAGAGTTATGGCTCGCAAGTTATCCTGCATGGCCATAATTATGACGAAGCTTATGAGCATGCTCTGCACTTGGCTGATCGAAGCGGAGCTGTATTCGTACACGCCTTCAATGATCCTTATGTGATAGCAGGTCAGGGAACAATCGGGGTTGAAATTATTGATGATCTGCCCTCGGTTGATGCCATTATCGTACCGGTAGGTGGAGGAGGCTTGATTAGCGGTGTAGGTCTTGCTGTCAAAACAATTCGTCCGGAAGCAGCAGTTATCGGGGTTCAGCCCGAAATGGCGGACTCTGGATTTCGTTCTTGGAACAGCAGAAGCATGCAATCGATCGATCAACCGAAATCGATTGCTGACGGTCTATCTGTCAAACGTCCCGGCGCACTGCCGCTTGAGTGGATGAAGCAGGTTGTGGATCAATTCGTGACTGTAAGCGAGCAGCAAATCCGCGATGCGATGTTTCTTCTGCTGGAGCGCAACAAGCTTCTTGTGGAAGGGGCTGGTGCTGCCTCCTTGGCCGCACTTCTGAAGGGAAGCTTATCTCTTCGCGGGAAGAAGGTCGTGCTTGTCATTAGCGGAGGCAACGTGGATTTCTCAAAGCTGGCTGAACTATATGTGAATCGGAGCATGATTGCCCAAGAAGCGCATAAGGTGTAGCGAGGAGGGATCGCTTATGATTGAGGAGGACACCAAGGGGAATTCTCGAGCAGAGCTCGCTTATGTCACGGCGCCAGTAGCAACATTATGGACGCAGCCCTCGCTGAGCAGACCATTGGACGAGTGTTCGTTGCATTCGCTGAGCGGTATTCGACAATGGATCGAAGCAATGAGCACTGCCGATAAGCTCTGGCTAGTCGGTAAGCTGGAAACCCAAGCCTTGTTCGGTCAGACTGTCTCAATCTTGGAGGAACGGGGAGATTGGGTATATGCTGCGGTTCATGGTCAACTGACATCCAAACACAAGATGGGTTATCCGGGCTGGATGCCGAGGCAGCAGCTTAACTTGATGCAGGGGCACGAACTTGAGATCATGAACGGCAGGTCAGCAGCTGTTGTGAAACGACCAACAGCTTGGCTTTATGAAGACGATGCTTTACACAATCCATTTCTGGAAATCAGCTTTAATACAAGGCTCAACATTGCACTTTCTGGATCTCTGGAGGACATGTGTGCTGATGTTCTCCCCGTTGCAGTTCATGATCAAAGCATCAGGTACATTCGTAAGACGGATGTGGTTGTTCGCAGGGAGGATGTCACGGCTCAGTCCTATAACGAATCGCTCGTTAACGGAGAGGCTGTCGTACAAATATCCAAACAATTTCTCGGATTGCCTTACCTTTGGTCGGGTGTTTCAGGCTTTGGTTATGACTGCTCAGGCTTCACCCATTCTATGTATAAGTTTCACTCTGTATCTATCCCGAGAGACGCTTCAGAGCAAATTCAGGCGGGGGTTGCGGTTGAACGGGATGCTTTGATGCCAGGAGATCTGATCTTCTTTGCCTACGAGGAAGGGCATGGCCGGGTTCATCATGTTGCAATGTATGCAGGGGATGGGCTTATGCTTCACGCTCCTAACACAGGCCGTTCTATCGAACTCCTCCCGCTTGAAAGTCCTGTATATTCAGAGGAGTACGCAGGAGCTCGAAGATATATTTAACGGTTGAGATAAAATGGAAAAAGTGGTAGCTTAGAAGGGACTGCTAATGCAGTCCTATTTCTTTTGTATGAGTGGTGATTAATATCCAAACTGTTTTTCAATCAAATGATATAAGGGAGGGTATAACTTATTCGTTCAACGGGTTACGAAAGACACGCTACTGAGTTATTGCTCGGAGGGCGTTACAGGTTGCTGCATCCCATTGGTCATGGCGGTATGAGCACCGTTTTTTTGGCCGAGGATGTTAAGCTCCCAGGTAAAACCTGGGCTGTGAAGCAATTCAAAAGATTAGGCTTGAACTATACGTTCGCACATGAAGAGGTATCCGTATTACTTCAATTAAACCATCCTTATTTGCCTCATATTGTTGATTTTTTTCCGCCGAGCCAAGGTACAGATGGGAATGCTAACGAGTCTGATTCAGGATACATGGTAATGGAGTACATCGAGGGAGTTACCTTGCAAGAATGGTTGGAGAGTAGTAAACAAGGACGTGTAGCATATCCACCCCTTGATAGGACGTTGGAAATGGGGCTCCAAATTGTCGAACTGCTGCAGTATTTACATAGCTTGGCTCCGGCTCCTATTATTTATCGAGACTTGAAGCCTACCAATCTGATGCTGGACAAGCAGGGCAGGATCCGATTAATTGATTTTGGGATTGCAAGGACATATAAACCAGGTCAGTTAACAGATACTGTTCCGCTCGGAACTGTAGCTTTTGCAGCGCCGGAACAGCTGAGCCGTACCCAGACGGACCCGAGATCGGACCTATATTCGCTTGGTGCGTTGTTATATTATCTTGTAAGCGGTGGACGCTACTACACTCCAACACAGAAGCCTATTCATTGCATAAGAGACATGCTGCCAACATCGGTATCGGATACGATTCATCGAATGCTCGAAGTTGATCCGGAAGATCGATTCCAGACGGCAGCGGAAGCCAGAATCAGCCTCATGGATGCTATAAGCTCCGTTTCCACAGAAGTGACCACGAATTCCGTAAATAAACTACCTACACCAACAGCGCTTCATAAACCTTCAACCTTTTTTCACCGTTTGGTAACGAGTTTGATCACCCCTTTTACTAAAATCAGACATTCAGCTCAACCAGACACACCTAGAAAAATAATTGCAGTGGGTGCATTATATGCAGGAGCGGGTGCTACCTTCACGACCATTGCACTAGCACGTACTTGCCATAGGAGGGGAATTCCTGCTCTCGTTATGGAAGCTGCTGTCAAGGAGCCGGAGCTTGCCGCCCTCCTTCAAATCCCTCGTCCAAGTTTGATACCCTCAGATCCCATTCACAGTTATTACGATGATGAGCTTGGAAGTGGGCTGGACATGCATGCATCCAACCGGGTCATCGGGTATAGGACAGATAGTACGAGATGGGTGGTGTTAAATCCCAATCCGTACAAGCCTCTTACCAGGATAACTTCTTCTCCGGTTCTCAATATGGACCGTTTTCACCACATTATGGCGCAGACAAGAGAGCCGATTGTATTCGTTGATATAGCGGACAGCTGGACGGATGAGGGGGTTCTGCAATTATGCAGAGAGGCGGATGCTGTACTTATTGTAATCGACCCTTTCCCATCCAGATGGGACAATAATTGGACCCGCAGCAGGCTAGAAGCTTTGGCCAAGCTGTCCGAGGAAGGTTATTCTGTCAGTTGGATCATGAATAAGGATGCTCCACATGCCAAACGCAAAGAACGAATGTCCAGCATACCTTCTCCGCCTTTGTGTGTTTTGCCTTACGTAGGTGCCGAGCAGCGTCTATATGCCTTGGATCAGGGCAAGCTGGTTCAAGATCTTCCTAAGATCAGGAGTCAGTTAACGGATGCTTTGAAGCCCTTGATGAGAAAATTGCAAATATCCGAAAAAAAATTGTAGAAACATCTTGAAAAATGAACAAGGTTTGCATATACTGAGGATAACTTAGAAACATTTGGAAGCGGAAGCACCGCGAACCACAGAGAGAACTCTGTGCGTTTGCGAGTGCTTTTTTTGTTTTCTGTTTTCTAGTACTGAAAGGAGGAGTAGAACTGTATTGACTAGTAAGCTGGATATTGTTATTGCCGACCCGGATTCCACCTATTTGCAATTGCTGGCCACTTACATTCGCCAAACCAAGTGGTCAGAGCGATTGAATGTGAAATGGTTTACGAAGCAGGAAACATTAATGTCAGAATGGCAAGTCTCTCCCGGAATGGCACATCTGTATCTTGTGCATAGTAATTGGTTTCCAGAGCGCTGGGAGCAGGGGTGGATAATGTTAGACGTATCGAAGGTTAGTCAGCCAATGAACAGTAAGGAGCCGCGATTGTTCAAATACCAACCGATCGAGCAGCTTTTGGCAGCAGCCGTTGAAGGAGCGGAACGACACAGGCTGACTCCTCTTGCGGGTAATAACCAAGAGCTCGTCGATATGACCGTATTCGCGGTAATTTCAGCTACTGGCGGTTCAGGCAAAACAACCACGGCTCTTCATCTATCACGATTATTTGCCGCTGAAGGGGAGCATTGTTTAATGCTTCATCTGGACAGTATAGGCTCGTTGCACAAACCTGACACCGAATATTCACGTCTGTTCGGACGATATTTGTACTACAGTCGGGAGGGATCCACTAAGGCTGTGGAACAGCTTAGGAAGCTGATTCGGCGGCACCCAATATTTCCAATTGATCTAATAGGAGGCTCGGGAGCATTCCGCGAGATGGAGGAATTGACTAGTTTGGATATCCAACGTTTGCTCGAGCATGTGAAGGCGTTGAGTGAGTACAGTAAAGCTGTAGTAGATCTCGACGCCGGGATTAGTCCCGCAGTGAGAGGAGCAATGACGGCTAGTGATCGACTCGTATGCATCGTGAGTGAAGACTGTTCATCTGTCCATAAGACAGCCGAATTCCTGAGCGGTTGTCCCCAATGGTTGGACACGGATTTCGAGCCTGTTCGCGCTAAGCTGTGGTTGGTTATGAACAGCTTGAAGTCTGATTCAGCGATAGAAGATCCTCGCTCTGTCGGGATCACACTTCCCATTGCAGCCAAGCTGCCTTACATTCCGCAGTGGAAGCAAGCTCCAGCCTGGAGCCATGAGCAGTCCAATCCGCTATTCGAACGGTCAATGCAGCAGCTGGCAGAAGCAATTCATTCGGGTGGAAGAGGACTGCGGCATGCGGCAATCCATTGATGATCAGGCCGCAGCTATCCGCGAACAGATCAGGGAGCATCTGAACTGGAGTCATTCGATGTCAGACCCGGAATTGATTGAGGATATTGAGATGACAGTATTCCGGTACGCCGATCAGGAGGGCGTTCTTCTCACAGCATTGGAAATGCAGCGTATGGTCAAGCGGATCTACTACTCCTTTCGCGGGATGGATGTATTGCAGCCCTTGCTGGAAGATCCTACAGTAACTGAGATCATGGTGAACTCGGAACGAGAGATATTTATCGAGCAGGAAGGTCGAATTTTGCCCTACAAGACACAATTTGAATCATTGCAGAAGCTGGAGGACCTGATTCAGGTAATGGTTGCTAAGGTAAATCGTGTTGTAAACGAGTCGAATCCTATTGTAGATGCAAGGTTACCGGATGGTTCCCGCGTGCATGTTGTCCTTCCTCCCATCTCCTTAAAGGGTCCGACTCTGACCATTCGAAAGTTCCCTGAACAACCTTTGCTGATGAGTGACTTGGTTGCAAAAGGTGCGATTGATGCTGCAGGCGCCAAGCTACTTGAGCAGCTAGTTGTCTCGAAAATCAACATGTTTATATGCGGAGGGACCGGATCGGGTAAAACAACATTTCTCAACGCTTTATGCCAATTCGTTCCACCGGATGAAAGAGTAATTACAATCGAGGATTCTGCCGAGCTGCAGCTCAACTCAGTGCCGAACTGGGTTCGACTGGAGACACGCAATGCGAATACGGAAGGAAAGGGACACATCTCAGTCCGTGAGTTGATCCGATGCTCACTTAGAATGAGGCCGAATCGAATTATTGTTGGGGAAGTACGCGGGGGTGAATGCCTGGATATGCTGCAGGCGATGAATACTGGACATGATGGATCTCTCAGTACCGGGCATTCCAACTCGGTTGTCGATATGCTGAGCAGACTGGAAACAATGGTATTAAGTGGCGCGGAGCTTCCTCTCCAGGTTGTGCGCAAGCAGATTGCCTCCGCCATTGAGGTCATGATCCACCTGTCGAGATTCCGCGACGGCAGTCGTAAAGTAACAGAAATCACGGAGTTAGCCGGATGGGAGAATGGTGAGATTGTGTTGAATCCCCTATATATCTATAAGGATACAAGGGAAATGGAGGGGGTGGACGTTAAACCTGCGGGCCAACTTCTCCCCACAGGTAATAAGATGAAACGAGTGCAAAAGCTCCATTCGCTGGGAGAGCCGCTGGAGCAAGCGCGTACAGATGATGACTCATAGTTACAGGAAGGGGGTTGAGATGAACATTAAAAGGAGCAAGCCAAGGCGTTGGAACAAGCTGGTATTCGGTCCTTCTGGTGCTGCAATCAAGAGTCAGGACGGCCTTCAGAGCTATCACAACTATGATCTCTCCAGAGTGGAGGTCTTAGTTTGTTTGGCTGTATCATCCGGTTTTCTGTTTGCGGTAGGCTTACTGTTCTATGGGTCATTTGGAATTGCTCTGATTCTTAGTCTCGGAGCAGTTTTTTCGCTAAAGTACAGGAAGATTCAGCTTGCGGCCAAGAGAAAAGAGGAGCTGAAGCGGCAATTCAAACAAGCTCTCTATGCATTATCTACAGCGCTTGGAGCAGGCAGATCGGTAGAAAGCGCATTTCGCGAATGCATTCCAGATCTGCAATTGCTCTACCCAGGCCACGAAGCGATGATTATCAGAGAATTAGAAATTGTGAACAGGCGTGTAGCAATCGGAGAGCCTATGGAGTCTGCGCTTAGAGATTTTGGCAATCGTACGGATATACCGGATATTATCCAATTCGCAGAGGTATTCGCTACTTGCAAGAGAACCGGCGGAGATTTGGTCGAGGTGCTGCGCAAAACATCCAACATGATCGGAGAGAAGCTGGAGATGGAGCAGGATATAGCTGTACTTATTGCCCAGAAGCGATTTGAAGCCAAAGCATTAAGTTTTATTCCATTTGGAATCATTGCCTTCCTGGCATGGAGCTCACCAGATTACATGACACCCTTGTACGAAGGTTTTGGAAGAATTGTGATGACTTTTGCTCTACTGCTGCTCGCTCTATGTTTCATTCTGTCACGCAAAATTATGAATATTCGAATCTAGGGAAGGTGTTGGAATTGTGGCTTGGCTCTTTGCTGCTGCACTCGTTATTGTGGAACAATTCAAGCTGCTCGACAAGCTGCAGGCGGTCAAAATCCATCTGCATCCAAAGATGATGGCGCTTTACGGGGATAATCGGGAACAGAAGCATTCCAAACATTTTGCAGCTCAGGTGTTGCTGATAGAAGCGGGTGGTTTAATAGCTCTTATTATTTTGGTCGCTTTAACAGGTGGAGATTTGGCTCTATTATTCTGTGGTTTCCTGCTGATCCTATGTATTCCTCTGGCTCTATACAAAGAGCTGGATCTTCGAATCAAGCGAAAGAAGCAGGCGATCGTCCTCGAGCTGCCCGACTTGCTGAATCGAATGACTCTGCTGCTTAACGCAGGTGAAACGGTGCAGGGCGCTTTTCTAAGATGTGCTTCGAATCGGTTTCTCCCTGGAGATTCAATAGAGTCTGCGCGAAGCCCCCTTCAAAAAGAAATCGCTCTCCTCGCATCCGGCATTCAGAATCGGGAACCTTTCCATCTCCTCATGGAGCGATTAAGTAAAAGATGTGCAGTTCAAGAGATATCCGTTTTTACAACGACTGTTTTAATGAATTATAAACGAGGCGGCGATTCGTTCGTGTTGGCTCTGAAGGCGCTGTCCAGCGAGATGTGGGAGAGAAGAAAAGCCATAACCCGTACGTTAGGGGAGGAAGCCTCGTCCAAGCTAATTTTTCCCATGCTTTTGATTTTTCTGGTAGTGATGACGATTGTCGCGGCACCTGCTGTATCGATGATGAATCAGCCATAGTTTTGCGTGCTGAAGCTTTAATAAATCAGGTAGGGAGGAATCATTATGCTTCATTATATTCGACGCTTGTTGCATCAGGTTTGGAAAGATGAGGAAGGGCTCGGGACACTTGAGCTTCTGCTTATTGTCGCTGTCCTTGTTATCGTTGCTGTAGCCTTTCGCAAGTGGATATTAAGCTTTATTAAATCTTTATTCGGTCAAGCTAACGAGGAGTTAGGCAACGCCGGGAACAAGGAATGTTTGTCTAATCCCAGCACCTGCACATCACCTGCTGCTCCATGAGGGTAAGGAGAATGTTAAGAATGATTGGTCAGGACCAATCTGGCAGCTTTACATTGGAGGCATCTCTGACATTCCCTGTTTTGATGCTGGCACTCCTTGCTCTGTTAAGTTTCAGCTTTATGCTGTATAACCGCTCCGATCTATATGCTGTCGCTGCTGCTGTGGCCGACCGTTCTGCATCCAACTGGGATAATAGCGCCAAGGATCTGATTACTGGTGCATTTCCGATAGGACAGTATGACAAGCTGTATTGGAGGACAGGCAGTGACAGCATCTCGGATGCGTTCGGTTTTTTGGTGAAAAATGATAGCTCGCGCCTTTCCGTTCCAGTCAGTTCACTTGAACCGGAGGAATACCCTGCCAATCCTCAAGGCAAGCTTCGCAAAGCAGCCGCCTTATTACCTGGCATGGTTGAAGGAGGGCTTAGCTATTCAAATCGATTGTACAGCCGACAGGTAGAGGTCGCGGTGGACAGAAAGTCACGGCTTCCTTCTTTGACGAAAGGATGGTTCTTGCCATCGACGGATGTTTCTGTACGAGCAGTGGTTACGGAACCTGTAGAACTTATTCGCACAATTGATTTTGTTACTACACTCGCTGGCAGATTTAAAGATATGCTCTCTCATAGAGAATCACCCATTCCGCTTCCCACTGAGACAGATGAGCCGCCGTCTGCGGAGGTACAATTGAAGTCAGAGAAAGAAGCGGCTGAGTTTTTAAGAAGTTTGCTTGGCAGTCCAGCTCCTGTATTTGTCACGACAGCGTCAGGGCAGCAGAGGAAGCTCGATGCATTGGATCCTGACGGGCTGTTCCATGAGGCTAAGTTCGGGTATACGTCCAAGACCGAATCAATCGAACATCAAATTGCTAAAGACTTGGAGCTTATTCAGACAGCTGGTCAAGTAAGAGGGGTTGTTTGGCACTTTTTTCGCGATAGTCGCAATGGGAAGTTGGGGCCGTCCAAGCCACTGCGTAAAGAATTGGAGAAGCGGGGGATTATCGTAGTGATTCATTCGTGAGCGGTCTTCTCCCGTATGTTCAGAAGGGAGATTGGATTTGAAAAGCTTACTAAGATTTTGGAAATCATCAAGAGGATCTGCATCTGTATTTCTAATGCTCATCATTGCCCCCATGTTTATATTTCACGCGGTTCTTATTGATATCGTGAGAATAAGGATCGCAGAGCGTGAATCAGATGTTTCACTCAAGGCTGCCCTTCGGTCCACATTGTCAGCCTATGATAACGTTCTGAAAGACTATGGGTTATATGCACTAGGATTGAATGAAGAAGATGCGGAGCACTTGTTCCAGGAGGTGCTCTCCCGGAATACGGAGATAAGCGCCACGTCCAGGGTATGGACGTTGGTCAGACCAGCAGCGGACGAGCAATCCATTCAATTGAAAGGACTATACACCCTCGCTAACCATACGGTGTTTCGCCAGCAAATATTAGAAGAAATGAAGTATAGGGCACCCGCTGAGTTTACTGTTCAGGTTATGGATAAGCTTATGGGGGGATCGAATACCGTTGCGGCTTTGTCGGGAGCGGCTGCTTTTAACAAACAGGCCCAGGAGATCGAAAGCCTTGTGCTTAAACGTGAGCAGGCTCTGGATGAAGCGTGGGACTTGCTGCTGAAGATGAAAGAGAAGACCGCTATCTTTCGTGCCTATCATGCCATTCGGCTCTCTGAACTGGATCAATTAAGCGCAAGGATTGGGATTTGGGATATATCAGCGATTCAAGAGTCTCTTCAAGCGCTTGAGAAGCAGAATGGACGGCTTGCAGAAGCACTGACCGTTCAGTCCTTTGCGCTGCAGGAGCTTCTTAAGAAGGCTAAAGAAAATCAGCAATTAATTGTAGAGGCTCAAAGCAATATAAATGCTTTGCAGAGCAGCATAACCTCTCTAAGCGAGCAAATGACGGATTTACAAACTTTATTGCGTGTCATTCCCCAATATACGCTGCTGCTCGAGATCACGAAGGCGGAGACCGTAAGAGACGCGGCTCTTCTAGTGAGCTTGCAGGAAGCTGTTACAGCCCGGCTAGATGAAGCGCAGAAGCTGGACGACTCCATTCGGAGCTATGTTTCCACATCTGCAGCAGCAGGGACAGCTCCAATCTTGACAGCAGATGCAGCAGCTCATATCGTGAAACCTGGCTCCTATTATGCTCTTTACAAAGTGGAGGCCAGCAGCGCAGCTGGATTAATGAATGGTTTTGCAGGTGCTATGCATGCGACAACCCCTTTTCTCGGAGATAACAGGTGGACCCCTGAGAGATATGGCATCCTCTCCGAATCCAACGCAGCTTATGCGGCAAGAGCTTCAGAGGTTATCGCGAGCCGACAGGCGGAGGAAGACAAAAGAAAGCAGGCGAGTGCATCCAACGATAGAGAGCGCCAGACTCAGCTTAATCGTATTAATGAGGTCGTAGATCAATTAAAAAAGCTAGTAGCAGAATGCGGGGGGTTAAGCGGGGGACAAACCATTTATGAGAGCTTGGAGAAAGGGGGCTCCAATCCCACATCAATTTCTCTTGCCGCGAAGTATATGGAATACAATCGAGTACAACCCGGTTCAGCACCTAATGGCGGCGTCAATTCTAATGGAGCACTCAGCAGCGGAGAAGCAGCAAAGAGCAGGGCCTTTCAATTGATTGACACTATCGTGCCTATGATAACGAACTTGGCAGGCTCGTTCAGAGACGAATTATACGTGAACGAGTTTGCTCTTGAGAAATTTAATTATAGAACGTTCGGTAAACAACCCGAAGGTGGGGGGAAGGTCATACGTTCTGCGGCTTTATCGAATCCTCAGCAGCATGCTTTGTACAATCAAGAGGCCGAATACATTTTATACGGACATGCCTCCTGCATGCTTAATCAATCCTCTGCCTATGCAGAGATGTTTGCATTGCGCCTGGCTATCAGAACGACTGAAGCATTATTCAGTACAGAGGCGAAACTGATTGGTGCTGCCGGATCTCCTCTGCTAACGATCGTATGGGCAGCAGCGGAAGGAGCTGTGAAGGCATATCAGGATATGACCAAGCTGGTCGACGGGCTCTCCGTTCCCGTATCGGAGAAGCTGGCAGGAAATGCAGTTACGATGAATTATAAAGATTATTTGAGAATTTTTTATATGCTCCACAGCAATAATCTGACTACAATGTCCCGTATGCAAGCGTTGATCGAAGCTAACACAGGTCGCGATCTTACGACAAAGCATACATACATGCAAGGCCATGTAGTCGCCACTGAGCGGCTGTGGTTCTTTCCTTTTTTGGAGCCGTTACTAGATTATGAGGTGAAACGTAATCGAGTGTATATAGGGCATACAGCCTACATGTCCTATTGACTCGGATCAGAGGAGAATGGTGGATCGTGTCTAAGAATTGGCTTCGTTGGTGTAAGCAGGAGCAAGGCGGTATTGTGCTGGAGGCGGCGCTCATTATGCCGTTTTTTCTAGCTTTTGTCCTTGCTATGGCAGTTGTCATTCAGTTAGCTGTGACCGATCTGGCCCTGCAGCGAGCACTAACTGAAACGACAAAGCCGATTGCAGCTTATGGTTATCCTATGCAATTGCTTGCTAGAGAAGCAAAAGCTTCCTATGAAAACAGCTCGGTCGGTGTTCTTGTAGGCGATGTTACCAGTCGAGTCATTTCTGCAAGAGATAAGCTTCTTCAGGGTGAGCAGTGGGCAGATCGCTATGAGGCGTTTATTCCGGACTTTATACTCAGCTTGGTAGATTGGGAACAACAATTCCGAATGTCCATTGAACAGAGCGCTCAAGATCAGGCTTCTTCGATATGGGATGATCCTGTCCAACCAATCGTTCAGGCGGCATTCAAGAAGCTTGTTATGCAGGCAGCGGATCCAAATGTGATCAATGCCGAGAGGTTAAGGGTAGTGAATGTCAAGCTTCCAAATCTGTTTCGTGGTGACCAGGCTTTTATCGGTGTTGAGGCGGAATATGATGTCAGTCTCCCTCTTCCTTTCGCAGCACGTACCGTTACACTTCGCAAGCAGTCCTATGAGCGGCTGTGGGTTGGAGCTTATTAAGAAGGAAGGAGAATCCAGATTATGTTAGGTTATATGGCATTATCCTTGTTGCTTGCTGTCGCCTTTATTCAGGATGTCAGGCAAGCCAAAATTGCAAACAGCTTAACGATCCCTGCTATGCTCACAGGTTTAGTGATGGCCGCGATGGGAGTGGGTGGAGGTACCGCAAGCTTCTGGGATTCAGCCGCAGGGCTGCTGCTTGGTTTTGCCTTGATGTTTGGATTATATATGATTGGAGCTGTTGGTGCAGGAGATGTCAAGTTATTTGGGGCAATTGGTGCACTAACTGGGGCTCAATTTGTTGTATACAGCATGATGAACTCAATTGTATGTGCAGGTATTGTGGGTTTAGTCATTGTAGTGTGGAGACGCGAGCTGGCTAACCGGCTGGGTCAAATATTTGCCGTGCTGTTCGGCATATGGGTCTGGAGAAATTTAAAACCTATCCAGGCATTGCGAAGAGCGGAAACTCTTAAATTTCCATTCATGTATGCCGTGCTGCCGGCAATGGGATTAACATGGTGGACTCTCGGGTTATGACGTTCGGAAAGGAGCTTGTTATGAGCGAACACATATGTGGTCTGAGACTGGATTATACTTCAAATAACGGCAATCATCATCTTCAAATAGACAGGACTCCGGAGCTGCGAGAAGAAGATCTCATTTCTATTCAAGTGGAAATGCTGAATCACAATAAAATTCCAAGATTGCTTCATGTAGAAGTAGAGCAGGTCGATCATACGCTCAAACTGCTGTATGAGATCGGCGGCAAAAAAATGTTAGCACATCGACTGCGAAGAGAGCGACTGACCCAGGATCAATATTTACGTCTGATGCTCCATACTGTTTCTGCTTTGGCTGATTGCAGCGGTTACATGTTAGATAGCGACAATGTTATGCTGAACAAACATTATATTTTTACAGGTAATGATATTACGGATCTTTTCTTCACTTACATTCCTCTCAGGAGCTACGCCGGAGAAGTTTCGATACATGAACAGCTTAGACAATTTTCCAGTCAGTGTCTAGCTTCTATCGCTTCAATGGAGGGCGACCAGATCCCGCAAGTTTTACTTCTCCTAGGTGATGACTTAATTCGGTTTGGTGAGATGAAGGAACGGCTCCTGACCCTGGTGTTATCTGACTCAGCTGCTTTTATTGGAATCAACCCGCCCACCGCCACTCACGCCCATGATTTTGAAACACCTGTTCTTAGCAAGCCGCGACCAGCATGGATTTCCTACGATAATCCTTCGTCAATCATTACGCCCAGTCCAAATAGCCAATCAGCTAAACCTTTGAAGATCACCCCATCTCTAAACTCCAATGCGAATTCAAAGGGTGCAAATGACGACTTGTTATCCAGTCCTTCAATTGCCAGAGGACCTGTTAGCTGGATGAAACGGATTCGAGAATTAAAGGATGAAGTTGGACCTTCCTCGAACACGGGAGAACTGCCGATCCATAGGGAGACCGGATTCGCTGCACGAACGGTTTCCGTTCGGAAATCAGCTTATTTGGTTGTTGCCTCTCTCGCCATTATTTGCTTTATGTGGAGCTTCTACACGGATACAACCTCCCGGGCTGAGTTTCTGCTCATACTTTTTGGAAGCTTTATTATTGCTGTTGTCACAGCCCTTGCGGTTCGAGCTCGTCCTAAATGGCTCCTCAATGAGAATGGCGTGGAATCATCAGCAGTTAGCGCGGATGACATTCATAATGAACAGTCGGAGAATCAGATGTTGAAGGCTTCCGAGGCATCCCCCGTAACAAACTGGCATTATCCGCAAGCAGTGCCCTCTATGCCCTCTGCAAATATGGA
This sequence comes from Paenibacillus sp., assembly GCA_029239545.1. GTDB lineage: Bacteria > Bacillota > Bacilli > Paenibacillales > NBRC-103111 > Paenibacillus_AA. The sequence goes on along the minus strand of JARBUQ010000003.1, from coordinate 2,655 downwards.
AAAGGCTGAACCTGCTTCTACTCTCATAGAACGGATCCCTTTATCACAGCATCAGCAGCTTGCTACGGTATTGCTGGAATCTTCTTTGAACGGTACTTTGGAGGATGAAGAAACCTCCCTGCATTATCCTTGGCTAGAAATTAGTAAAGATTCTGGGAGCCCTGCAGAAACTATAATGATAGAGACAGACAGCTTTATCATCGGGCGGGTAGGTGGGCATGATGTGTATTGCTTGGACAAACCAGGGGTATCGAAGCATCATTTGGAGATTATGAAGCGAAGCGATAGCTATTATGCGCAAGATCTCGGATCGACCAATGGAACTACATGGAACGGTGAGCGGATGATACCCTATAAATCTTATCCTCTGGCAAATGGAGACAAATTGTGCATCATCCGCACGCAATTTGTTTTTAAGACGGAATAAGTGTGATACAATAGAGCTATTCTTGTCAAAAAAGGGGAAGTTAACGTTGCTAACACACATCGTATTGTTTAAAATGAAGGATAAAAGCCAAGAAGCTGCTGACAAAATGATCGGATTGCTGCGCGGGATGGAAGGGAAAATTCCTCAGCTTTTATCAATTGAAGTTGGTCAAGATATTGTTCGTTCTGAACGCTCCTACGATATTGGACTCATTACCAAGTTTGAATCCCTGGACGCTATGAATGAGTATCAGGTACATCCGATCCATCAGGAAGTAGTTGCTTATATCGCAACCGTACGGGAATCTGCAGTCGCAATTGATTTCGAGAGCTAAATGTTTCTCCAGAACGGTTTAAGTCAACAAAGTAGAAGAAAGCAGGAGATTGAACACCAATGAGCCTTTTGACTGTTGAAGAATTAAGCCACAGCTTCGGAGATCGCGTTCTATTCCAGAACGTTTCTTTTCGTTTGTTAGCTGGCGAACATGTAGGACTTGTCGGCGCTAACGGCGTGGGCAAATCGACAATGATGAATATTTTGACCGGTAAAGTATTAAAGGATACTGGCAAAGTAGAGTGGACTCCCAGAGTTCAGTATGGCTACCTTGATCAGCATACTACTCTTACACCAGGTAAGACGATTCGTGATGTACTAAAGGACGCTTTTCTACCGTTGCTCGAGCAAGAGCGTGAGCTGATGGAGATTACGGATAAGATGGGGGATGCTACGCCCGAGGAGTTAGAGCTCTTGCTTGAGCAAATGGGTGACATTCAGGATCGATTGGAGACGAGCGGATTTTATTTGCTAGATGTCAAGGTCGAAGAAATGGCCAACGGTCTAGGTATTGACGCCATTGGTCTCGAGCGGGATGTGGCAAGCTTAAGCGGAGGTCAGCGTACGAAGGTGCTCTTGGCCAAGCTGCTTCTGGAGAAGCCTATGGTGCTGCTCCTTGATGAGCCTACCAACTATTTGGATGTCGAGCATATTCAATGGTTAACCAACTATTTGAAAAATTACCCCTATGCGTTTATGTTGATTTCCCATGATACGGACTTTATGAATCAGGTTGTGGATATTATATACCACTTGGAATTTTCCAAGCTGACTCGTTATACGGCTAATTACGAGAAGTTCCTGTCCATGGCGGAGATGAATAAGAACCAGCATATTAGCGCATATGAGAAGCAGCAGGAGTTTATCAAGAAGCAGGAAGACTTTATCCAACGAAACAAGGCACGGTATTCCACTTCAGGTCGAGCCAAGAGCCGGGAGAAGCAGTTGGATCGAATTGACCGGATCGATCGTCCGGAAACTGCAATGAAGCCGACATTTGTATTTAAAGACGCTCGTTCAAGCGGGAAGCTCGTATTCCGTGGTGAAGATATGGAAATCGGCTATACTTACCCGCTCCTCCCTAAGATGAATGTACTCATTGAACGCGGAGAGAAAATAGCTATTGTCGGGTGCAATGGCGTAGGTAAATCCACCTTGCTGAAGACGATTTTGGGCAGAGTTGAGCCTTATAGCGGGAAGACTGAACGCGGAGACTTTTTATTCCCTGCTTATTTTGAGCAGGAGACGAAGGCAGGCAACTCCACTCCAATCGATGATGTGTGGAATGCGTTTCCTCATATGAATCAGAATGAAGTTCGTGGTGCCCTAGCTCGTTGCGGCCTGACCAATGAGCATATTACAAGACCGCTCAATATGCTGAGCGGGGGCGAGCAGGCGAAGGTTCGCTTATGCAAGCTGTTGATGGATGAGAGCAATTGGATCTTATTTGACGAGCCGACCAATCACTTGGACGTAGTAGCCAAAGAGGAGCTGAAGCGGGCACTCAAAGAGTACAAGGGCACAATTCTTCTAGTCAGCCATGAGCCGGAATTCTATGAGGGTTGGGTAACCAAAACCTGGAATGTGGAAGAATGGTCAAACCAGAACGTGAAGTCGAAATAAAGAAGAAACGAAGCTATTGAGTGTAATGCTCTCAATAGCTTTTTTTTATTTTATGAACTTACCAGAAAGTATAAGATTCTGCGGGAGAGCGAAGGGGCTTCCTATGCTCGGTTCCTTGTCTGGGTGGTGGAAATGAGCTGTAAAAAGCAAATAAATTGCGTTGACCCGACGAGTGAGGCCGGATTGGTTGCAGAAGTAAACAGGCAAGAGAATCGACTCGGGGATCGTGTAGAGAGAGTGAGTTTCGGTCCTGCAATTAAATCGGCTGATTC
>JARBUQ010000192.1 GCA_029239545.1 Paenibacillus sp. | reverse complement strand
TTACAATCACCACGCCTGCGACCGGTACCAATGTGCTCAGAACTTATATCACAAATGATAATCTAACCGTCACTAACGGCTTGGCATTCTTTGATAATATCAAGATTAAAGCTACTGCTGATGCATGGTAATGGAAAGAAAAAAAGAAGCCTTGCGGCTTCTTTTTTTTGTTCATATGTTCACTACTGAAGGAGATGTAAAGGGTTCGAGAACATTCACTCGCAACTTACCGGAACAACATCGATTAAGCACGACCTGCAAGAGATTGCTCAGCGATTTGTACCAATTGCTTAGTGATTTGTCCACCAACGGAACCGTTTTGACGGGAAGAAGTATCAGCACCTAGAGTTACTCCAAGAGTGCTAGCAGCTTCCATTTTCAATTGGTCGATTGCTCTTGAGCTTTGTGGAACTACGTAGTTGTTTCTGCTGCCACTGTTGTTGTTGTTAGCCATGTATGTCTCACCTCCTTTCGTTATTGTTTCTATAGTTTGTTTTATTTACCCGATCTCTATTCATCGATTTTAAAGTTTTTTTCTGGTTGCCGGCGACCCTGTAACTCTCTCTCGCGAACCGCTTCAACTGCTTGCAACCTTATTCTGCTACCTTCCTTTATTTTTTATGCAAATTATTTTTAATAAGATTTGAGACCGAAATCTGGTCAAAAAGCTCCTTAGGAACTGTTACGAGATTACCGCCCTGTTTGGCGAACCGCTTGCCAGAGCCGGCAAGCTCTTTCAGCCAAATGGCAGAGATTTTATTTCGTAACAGCTCCTTAGATCACAATCTTCGAAAAGGTTTCAATAATCGAATAGCAAGTGCGGGCCAAACAGCAGCTGTGGTACAATAAATTCAGGAGTATGCAAGGAGGCCCAGATGGAGATAACCAGAATTTCACCACGTAAAATATATGAAGAGATTGCAGAACAGATCAAGCAGCAAATTGTGAATGGTCGCCTGCAGCCGGGGCAAAAGCTTCCCTCTACCCGCGAGCTGACAGAGAGCTATCAGGTAGGACGCTCAACAATGCGTGAAGCGCTGAGTATGCTGAAGGCGATGGGACTTATCGAGATCCGCCAAGGAGAAGGCTGTTATGTTCGCGGAATGGATGAGCGGGAGCTTGAGGTTCCTCAGTTCGAGCATCTGTTCACGAGTACGGAAGCGATATTCGATCTGTTGGAGGCTCGCAAGTCGTTAGAGATGGCGAATGCAGGACTTGCTGCGGTTAAGCGAGACGAGCAAGATCTGGAGCGGCTGGAGCTCATACTGGCCGACATGGATAGCGAGCTAGGAACGGAGGCGGTTGGAGAGAAGCAGGATTTGCGATTCCATCTGACACTGGCGGAAGCGACCCATAATCCGATCATGGTCAAACTGCTGGAGACGATCTCCGCTCAGGTGGAGGTTACGATCCGGGAGAGTCGACGCTTGCAGCTGTACCGCAACAAGTCGATGACCCAGCGATTCTGGCTGGAGCACAAAGCTATATTCGAAGCGATCCGGGACCGCGATCCAGCACGTGCGCAGACAGAGATGGAGAATCATCTCCTCTATGTGGAGCAGCAGATTCGCGATTATTTGAAAAGCAAGTCTGGATGAGCCTCAACGCCAAATTAGTGATGTGAGAAACAAGGGCGAGTGTCGATTGGCGGACAGGAGATCCGCTATATTCGTCCAAAAGCGCTCATTGGGGGTTGGAGCGGACAGAGGATCCTTTATTCCTGCAAAATGGTGCCTTTTGGAGTGAAATCGGACCCGATAACGGAACGTGTGTCCGCGAATATGCAAATTATGGGCGATTGGGAGCAAATAAGGGAACGTATGTCCGCGAACAGGCGAATTGTGATGATTGGGAGATAATAACGGGCGACTGGGAGACATTACGGAGTTGTTCTGCGAGCAGGCGAATTGTGATGATTGGGAGACAATTGATAGCGGTTATCGAGTTTCGTATCAGCTTGGCAATCAAGCGTCTTCATAACGGCATTGGGGTTTGGTGTGTTTAAACTCATCCGAACGGTTGACAGTATCGTACCAGTCATGCGCTAAGTCAGACTTTCGTGATATTATTTCGCAAAAAAGATAGAAACCCCCTTTTCAACCGCGCACTTGTCTGATAACCTGATAATAAGAAAAGTAAAATGACAAAAGCAAGGTGGCGTCTACTATGAAGGTTTCATTGTTCATCACTTGCCTAGCTGATCAAATGTATCCGCATGTCGGCGAAAGCGTAGTTCGATTGCTGCATCGTTACGGGTGCGAGGTTGACTTTCCTGAGCTGCAGACCTGCTGCGGGCAGCCTGCTTTTAACAGCGGGTATCAAGATGAAGCGCGCGTAGTGGCAAGGCAATGGATAAGAGCTTTTGAACATAGCGATTATATCGTCTCCCCTTCCGGCTCCTGCACAGGGATGGTTCATCATTATTATCCCCAGTTGTTCGCAGATGAACCCGAGTGGCGCAAGAAGGCAGAGTCTCTAATCGAGAGAACGTACGAATTCTCGCAGTTTCTCGTTCAAGTTTTGGGAGTCAGCGACCTTGAGGCTCAGTTCGAGCACAAGGTAACTTATCATCCTTCCTGTCACGCGATGCGGCTGTTAGGGGTAAAGGAAGAACCGCTTGAGCTGCTTGGCCATGTCAAAGGGATGGAGCTTGTTGATTTGCCCAAGCGCGAGGATTGCTGCGGATTCGGAGGAACATTCGCCGTGAAGATGGCAGATATGTCCGAAGCCATGGTTTGCGAGAAGGCTGCACATGTATGCTCGACAGGCGCGGAAGTGTTAGTCGGAACAGACATGGGATGTCTCATGAACATTCAAGGCCGGTTGAATAAGGAAGGCAAGCCGATCCGGGTCATGCATCTGGCTGAGCTGCTTGAGGAAGGGGTGAAGTCCAGATGAGTGCGAACGTTGATGGCAAACATAAAGGACATTCTGCTTCCGCCCCGTCAGATTTGGAGTTAATCGGAACCGGACTGAAGAAACGGACCGAGATTGCACTGGACGATCCTTTCCTGCGCAAAGCTGTTGCCTTTACAACCGACAAGCTTAGAGGCGGCAAGTATGCGGCAACAGATGAGCTGGGCAACTGGGAGGATTGGCGGGAGCGTGGACGTGCCATTCGTGAACACGTCATCTCCAACCTCGACTATTACTTGTCCCAGTTCGCGGATAATGTGGCCAAGGTCGGAGGCAACGTGCACTTCTGCCGCACCGGCGAGGATGCGGTGCAAGCGTTCATGGGCATTGCCAAGCATCACAATGCCAAGCTTGTCGCCAAGGGGAAATCGATGGTTTCCGAGGAAATCCACCTCAACCACAGGTTGGAGGAGGAAGGCATCGAGGCGATTGAGACTGATCTTGGCGAGTATATTCTGCAGTTGGCCAAGGAAACACCATCCCATCTTATTATTCCGGCGATCCACAAGAACAAGCAGCAGATCGCCGATCTGTTCGGCGAGGAAGCCGGCCGTGAATTCCCGGCCGAGACGAAGCCGTTAGCCGCTTATGCTCAGCAGCGGCTGCGCAATTATTTTCTCGAGGCCGATATCGGCCTGACCGGGTGCAACTTCGGCATCGCCGAATCCGGCACGGTCACCCTCGTCTCTAACGAGGGGAACGCACGGATGGTATCGACTCTGCCGAAGGTGCACGTGGTGGTCATGGGGATGGAGCGTCTCGTGCCGACATTCGCTGACGTGGAGGTCATGCTCAACCTGCTGGCGCGAAGCGCTACAGGACAGAAGTTGACCACGTACACGTCGTTCGTCACCGGCCCGCGCCAGGAAGGCGACCTCGATGGTCCTGAGGAGCTGCATGTGCTTATCCTGGACAACGGCAGATCAGCACAGCTTGGCGATCCGGTGTTCCAGGAGGTGCTGCACTGCATCCGCTGTGCAGCCTGCCTGAACGTATGTCCTGTATACCGCCACGTCGGCGGACATACGTACGGTTCCGTGTACAGCGGTCCTATCGGGGCCGTGCTGACACCGCTGCTGCAGCAGGACATGAAGGAAGCCGGCGAGCTCTCCTATGCGTCCAGCTTATGCGGTGCCTGTTATGAAGCATGCCCGGTGAAGATACCGCTTCATGATATGCTGGTACAGCTTCGCAATCGCAAGGTTAAGATGGGGCTCACCCCGGCATTGGAACGTCTGGCTTTCAAGATATACGCTACCACTTTCGGCAACGTGAAGCTGTATCGTACAGCGACCAAAGCCGCTTATTATATGCAGATGCCGCTCGTGCGCCAAGGCTCGATCCGCAAAGGCATCGGTCCCTTGACAGGCTGGACACAATCGCGTTTCATGCCGATGAAGCAGAAGCAGTCGTTCCGAGACCGTTGGGATAAGCTGCAAAAGGAATTACAGAGCAGCGGACCGCCACCTAAGCTGAAGAAGGAACAGGAGGAGAAAAAGCGATGACAGATGGAAGAGCACCGCTTGCCGCCGCCAAAGCTGGCTCCATTAAGGGGAAGGATGGCTTTATCGGCCATCTGGCCAAACAATTAGGCCGGAAGGCGCCTTTAACAGCCCCTCCGGCTCGCACCGTAACGGGCGTGCCAGAATTTTACGCCTCGGTGAGTCCGAGCCAGCAGGAGCAGATCGAGCTGTTCACTCGCAGTTGGACCGCTCTGACCGGCAAAGTATGGGTCGTCTCCGCAGCGGAAGCCGCCGAAGCAATTCCGGCGATCCTGCGGCAAGTATGCGCCGATCTGCAGATCGACCGTGTGACCCGCTGGGAGCACCCGGATCTGCAGGCGCTCCCGCTCGACTCTTCGCTCGCGGAGGCAGGCATCACCATCGTGCCATGGCGCGCCGATGGTGCAGATCCCGCCTCCGCGCTCAGCGGCGGCGGCCAAGCAGCGGCTGACGGCGGCACTACGCCGCCGAGCCGCTGGAGTGCGCGCAGCCCGCTGCTGCAAGCCGCCGAGCAATGTCGGCTCGGCGTCGTGTGGGCGGACTACGCGCTCGCCAACACCGGCACGCTCGTGCTGAAGGCGCACGGCGGCCGAGGCCGCTCCGTCAGCCTGCTGCCCGAGGCCTTATTCGCGGTATTCAGCGCCGATCGGCTCGTCACGCGAATGGGCGAAGCGCTTGAGCTCATTCAGGCCGATTACCCGGATTCCACCCAGCTGCCTTCTTCCATTAACCTGATAACCGGACCGAGTCGAAGTGCAGATATCGAGAACGACCTGACAATCGGGATTCACGGACCAGGAAAAGTATTCGCCGTTATTGTCCAATCTTAAAGGTTGGTCTATACTGGATAACATGTGATCATTTTTTTCTAGGCGAAAGGAGATTTGTAATCATGAAATTAGTAACCATCGCTACACCAGAAGGCGCTCAACTGGGCGTCAAAACCGAAGAGGGCATCCTTAACATCACCAAAGCTTTAGCAGTGCTGCCTAATCAAGACGTGCCACAAACCACCCATCAAGTAATCGAGGGCGGCTCCGCTTCCCTGCAGGCGCTTCAAGCCTATGTGGACCAAGCATTGACCGCAGCGGATAAAGCTTCGTTCATCGAGCAGGAGTCCGATATCGCTTATGGTCCATCCGTGCCTCATCCTAGCAAAATCATCTGTGTAGGACTCAACTACCGCAGACATGCTGAAGAGACGAATGCCAAGATCCCGACATCGCCGATTCTATTCAACAAATTCGATAACACGCTGACCGGTCATCAATGTGACGTTCCTATTCCAAGAACTTCCTCCAAAGTGGATTATGAAGTCGAGCTATGTATGGTAATCGGCAAAAATGCAAAGTATGTAACTAAGGAAAACGCTCTTGATTACGTATTCGGCTACACCGTTGTGAATGATATCTCCGCTCGCGATCTGCAATTGCGCACATCGCAATGGCTGCTTGGCAAGAGCTGTGATGGCTTCAGCCCGCTTGGACCTTACCTTGTCACAGCTGATGAGGTTGGTAACCCGAACGATCTGAACTTGAAGCTGACTGTAAATGGAGAGGTTCGCCAAAACTCCAACACGTCCGATATGATCTTCCACTGTGACGAGATCGTCAGCTACATCTCTGATCATATGACGCTTTATCCAGGGGACATTATCCTTACTGGTACCCCGGAAGGCGTAGTGCTCGGTTACCCGGAAGACAAGCAAGTTTACCTGAAGCACGGCGATATCATGACCGTTGAGATCGAAAAGCTCGGTGTCCTTACTAACCGTATGGTGAACGAGCAATAATAGGATTGCTGCAGCCTGGCCACCCGGCCAGGCTTTTTTAATCGTTGGCTAACTGCACACAAAAAAGCCGTCTCATCCGGTAGAACAGCTCAATCTACCAGTATGGACAGGCTTCTTAATTGTTAGGTCTCGAATTCGTGAACGAGGATGGAGTACAGGCGGGAGTCGCTCCAGCTCCCTTTGGTGAACATATGCTCGCGCAGTGTGCCTTCAAGCTGCATGCCGATCTTCTCCATCACCTTGAAGGAGCCGATGTTGTCAGGGCGGCATTTGGCATAGATGCGGTGAAGCCCGAGCTCGCAGAAGCCGAGCCGCAGCAGAGCATTAGCGGCTTCAGAGGCGTAGCCTTGTCGCCATGCTGCACGGCTGAAGCAGTAACCGAGCTCCGCTGCGTGGCCCTCGGCATGCAACCCGCAGCCGCCGATCAGCTTGCCGTCTTCCTTGCGGACTACCGCAAGCTCGAACATTGTGCGTGGCACCTCTCCCTGCATCTCAAGTATCCGGCCGAGGAAGTCATGTGTATCCTGCTCCGTATTCGGTCCCCATATCATATACCGGGTCACTTCCGGATCGGATGCATATTCGTGGATGTGCGGGAAATCCTCGGGAATGAAGTCACGAATCCATAGTCGGCTCGTTTCCAAACTTAAGCTCATGGCCTGCACCTCTTTTCTCTACCTATATTTCAAAGGAGCTTTTGAGGGACACGATGCGATTAAAGGCGAGCTTCTCGCCATTCGTATATTTAGAATCTACATTAAAGTAGCCATGGCGGAACAATTGGAATTTGTCCTGGATTTGGACACCTTTCATTCCTTGCTCAACAAAGCCTTGCACAACCTCGAGGGAATCTGGATTCAATCTATCCTCAAGCTCCGCGTCATCGTCCGCATCCTCCTTCACCAGAGGCTCGAACAAATAAAAATCAGCGGGAACAGCCTGACTGGCCTCCACCCAGTGGATCGTACCTTTGACCTTGCGACCCGTGAACCCGGAGCCGCTCTTCGTCTCAGGATCGTATGTGCAGCGAAGCTCCACAACATTCCCTTGCTCATCCTTGATAACTTCTTCGCATTTGATGAAATAAGCATGCTTCAAACGCACTTCGTTGCCTGGGAAGAGACGGAAGTATTTGTTCGGAGGATTCTCCATGAAATCATCCTGCTCGATATAAATCTCTCGCGAGAAAGGTATGGATCGGTTGCCCATCTCCGGGTTCTCCGGATTATTCTCCGCTTCCAGCATCTCGACTTGCCCTTCCGGATAGTTCGTGATGACCACCTTCAGCGGTCTCAGCACAGCCATCGTACGCAGCGCCTTCAGCTTAAGGTCCTCGCGGATGAAATGATCCAGCATGCGTGAATCGACTATGCCATTATTATTCTTCGCTACTCCTGTTTCACGGCATAGATTGCGAATCGCCTCCGGGGTCACCCCTTTGCGTCGCAAGCCGGATAGCGTAGGCAATCTCGGATCGTCCCAGCCGTCCACCAACCCATCTTCAACCATCTTACGCAAGTAGCGCTTGCCCATAATCGTCTGCGACAAAATCATTTTGCCGAATTCATATTGATGTGGCTGTGCTTCCATCTCGCATTCTCGGACGACCCAGTCATACAAAGGACGATGATCCTCGAACTCCAGCGTACAGATTGAGTGAGTAATGCCTTCCACGGCGTCCTCTATGGGATGAGCATAATCGTACATCGGGTAAATGCACCACTTGTCCCCTGTATTGTGATGTGTAATGTGCGCGATCCGGTACAACACAGGATC
>JARBUQ010000191.1 GCA_029239545.1 Paenibacillus sp. | reverse complement strand
GCTGGCCCTCGGAGCCACAGCTCCGAGGGCTAGCAATCTTTGCGATTAATCAGATGATACCATGAGTTCATCCAGCCATAGCGTGCCGGCAACTGCAGGGTTGTTATGAGTAATAACTACCTTCAGTATGTGGTCATGTGCCGCCGGAGCGGTGAAGGCAGCGGTAGATGTGGTCCAGGAGGACGCACTCAAAGTTGACGTAACGAGAACTGCACTTGTCACAGTGTCGATAATTTGGAGCTTCCCTCCGGCACTACCGCTTGTTTTGGCTTTAAGCGATACATTGTAGCTGCCGCTTGGTTTATACCCTTTCCATGTGTACACGAGCTCTTGATTGTCGCCACTTCCTGTGGAAACGAGCTTCAAGGAATTGATTCCTGCAGAGCGATCTGTTGGATCTATAATGGCATTTCCTGTTCCGGTTAGAGCTCCTCGTGTCCAAAACATGGGCAATGTGGGGTCTAAACGATCCTGACTCTCAAAGCTCGCGTTGGGCAATTCTCCGGCTGCCAATGACGGGTAGACAAGTACATCATCAAACCCGATTTCTTGTCCGGCTGGTGCCAACGCACTGGTGTAAAGCCGGATGCGTACATTATGGCCCGCCGCTGGCGTCTTAGCCGTGAAACCCTTCCTTGTCCAGGATGTATCCGTGAAGAGTTGAGAGCCGAGCACGACTCCAGCCGTGTAATCGTACAATTCAACCCGCCCTTCTACTGAACCATATTTTTTACCCATATAAGATATGGTGTAAAGTGTATTCGGCTCATATTGGTCCAGCCTTTGCTCGAGCACTTGCCAAGAAGTACCGTTTGTTTTCACATGAGCCGCATATTGGTTCATATAAGGATCAATATTGGATAGATACGCTGTTGTCGAATTCGATTGCCATCGATTCCAGTTCTTAGGCAGCGTTGCATCAACTGGATCTACCAACTCGAACCCCATATTAATCGTCTTGTTCCTGTCCCATTTTACCAGAGATGATGCGACTTCCGATCTGCATGTGTCCTTTTCGCACACGGCATTTGCAATATCCCATACCAATGGATCGATTTCAGCATAATCGGTCCAGACACCCAAGAACATCGTGTTGAGTTTATCTCCTATAACCAACGGTTGCCGTGAATTTTGGTAGGAAACTACAGGGTCAATCAGGCTCTGATTCCACATCACATCGGTGAAGGTATTAGCGAATTTTTGCAAATCCGACCTAGTGAATACTTGACCATGATGAAAGGCCTCCATAGGTCCGGTCATGGTTAAAGCAGCATGGCTCAAATCTTCGTTAATATAAGAAGCATAATGACCATTGTCCCAACTGCCCATATTGTCCCAATAATTCCAAACGGAAGCGTCCGTACTAAGGGTTGCGTTCAATGGGTGAGCACGTACTACACCCTTGAAAGCCCGTGCCATATCATTCGCCCGACTCCAATACATTAACCGATCTGTTGCATATGCGGGATCACCCTCGGTGGCATCGTACAGCAAGTAAAGCATTCGTGCGAATGCCAAATACATATTAGCCGGCAGGCTGCGTCCCGGACCCACCTCTGTAGTAATTCCTGGCGGGTGGATGTATACGCCAGTGCCATTGTTCGCTCCATCTGTTCCGCTTATTTGTTTCCACCATGGATCCCATTTGTGAAGCAGATTGTCTGCGATGAAATCTCTATAGCTATCCGCCTTCGCCTTATAATCGGAATGAAGAGCTGGATTTGCGTAAACGGTATTAACAAATCGCAGGATGGGTGAGGCAAGAATAGCTTCATGAACCTGTTCTTCCCAGAACAAACCTACAGCAAAGGTATCCGCCCATATGGTGTCTCCTGAAGTGGCGGAGGAAACCAAAGCCTCCACAACGAGCTCATGGCCGGCAGATGGGGTCTGAAATCTGCCATAGACGGTCTTCATCTGATCGGAATTGTTGAAGCTCCAGCTCTCAATGGTTTGGTTAGCCGTCTTGTCGTACACGCGGACTTCACCTGTGGCCCCTGCAGATGCCAGGCCGGAAAACGTGATCCCATACTCCGAATCAGGTTTGTAGTTTAATAACTCCTGCGATACTTTAGGAGTTGACAGACCATCATGTACGAGTTCGAACCCCGCATCATCAGTGAAAATCGTCGAGTCGTTGATTCTGTGAGCTGCGGATAGAGGTGTATTGTCTCTTGTCCAGCCAGCCGCTTCAGTCTGCCTAAGCTTTCCCAAAGAGAATAAATCCGAATAACCGATTGTGCCTACTGCCGAGGATGGCTGAGAGATACGAATTTTTAAAGTTTTACCAGCAATAGCTGGTGCGGTGAATCTGATTGCCTGTTTGGACCAGTTTGTTGATGCAAAGCTGCTGGATCCAAGAGCTACACCATCCGTCTGGTTATATACGTCCACCACTCCCGGAAATAAGGAGTTGGTACTTCGTCCCCAATAAGTCAGGATATAGGGCTCCCCGGGTTCATAGGGGACGGTTTGCTCTATTGTTTTGTTGCCAGAGGCTGATGCTTTTATGGCAAGTCCTTTCGCTCCGGAATAGCTGTAGTTGATACCATCCACCAGATAAGCGTCTGCCGAGGTCGTTCCGGCTGCGCGAGTCCAGTTCAGGGGAAGTGTGGAATCGGAGCTGTCAACGGAATCAAAGCCGCGATTTGCCATAAGTTCTGTCGGCGGCAAGGCAGCGGATATAACAACATCATCAAAATAGCTAGTAAAACCAATTGGCTGCCAATCGGATTGGTATAGACGAATTTTCACTGTTTTTCCTGCCACAGCAGGTGCCGTAAAGGTCAAGCTGCCTTGGCTCCAAGAGGTCGAGCTTATATATCCATTTCCAATCGTGACATTATCGGTGGCGTTAGAGATAAGTACCCTGGCCAACGCTGCTGTACTCGATACCTTCCCCCAATACGTAACGGTATACTGCTTGGAAGGGATGTAATCAATTGTTTGTTCTAGTATTTTCCAGTTCGTATTGTTCGTTACAATTGCAATCGAATTCGTCCCACTATGGGAATCGCTGCTAACGTATGCGTTGGATGAATTAGCGCTAACTCGAACCCATTGATTTGGCAGTGTTGGGTCAGAAGGATCCAATGTCTCAAATCCACCGTTTAGCAGCGGATTATGTTCAACGACTCCCGATTCAAGCTCTTTCACGGAAATAGCATCAAATAGGGCCTTGTAACCTGTTGCCGCATAACTTTCCAACCCAAGCCGAATCTGCAAATTCCCAACGTTCGGTGCTTTAAATGAGAACACATACCGCTCAAAACCGACATGATACACTCTTTCATAGGCGAGAACCTTATTCGTTGTTTCATTAAATATTTCAATTCTGGCTTGTGTAGCTTCTGTCTCGACACCGACATAGGCTTCAACTTCGTACGACCTGCCTGGACTATATGTCAATGTTTGGATCAATCTATTCTCATTGGTTCCGTCACTCTCTATTATAACACCAGCCGAACCTGCGAACGCTTCATCCGGTGATGTTGAACGGTATACTTTGCTTGCGTTTCCCTGACGGCTCCAGCCATCTGGCACTCCGTCAGAATCCGAATCGGCTTCAAATGATCCGTATACAGCCTCTTCGACAGAGCTGTCGGGTGCTCCTTCGATCGTCAAAGCTCTATTCTTAAGCTGCATGTGGGAATATCGGGAATCCGGCCATCCCTTATACCCGCCTCCGTCATGATCCCGGGCGTTTGAGGTGAGTCTGTCTGTTCGATCAACCATTTTATCGAGCCAGAAACGACTGCCGGTCGAATCATATACATTCATGTAGCTTTCCATATAGGGGGCCTCATTCCAGCCAAGTGCGCCGCCCAGATCAGATTCCGATAAACCCCTTCCATAGTTGTAGTTCTGATCGTTGAAACGAAACCGGTCTGCATTCTCATCTTGTCCAAAAGCCGTATAAGGGAATCCACTTATTACAATTACAATAATGATCATTGATGATATAGCTAGTTTAAAAGGTTTGAAGTTCATTACATTTTCCTCCCTTTTCTTTCGTGTTCGTTCCTCGAGACCTCCCTATGTGAAGACAGGTAGACGATTTCGCAGGAAACGTCTACTTGTCGAGTGCAGCTCAATTATTTAATAACCCCTGCTTTTTTCAAGTCTTGTGTATACTTCTCAGCTAATTCCTTGGCCTTATATTTGTTTAGTAGCTCATCCCGGTATTGAGGCCAATTATTTGCTGATTTATCTTCAAAGATAGCTTTGGAGAATAACTCATTCTGCCTTTTACGCATTCCCGCCAGATCAAATCCTTGTGGAGCGAGTAAAGAAGTTCCAATCCAATTGACCGCAGGCTGGCTAGTGAGGAATTTAGCAATAAGCCTGTCGCGATCCGTTTCCTTTGTGTCTACAACGTTCAAGTCGTAAACTTCAGGTTGAAGGGTTTCGCCAGTAAAGAATGACCAGATGCGCAGGTAATCTCCTTGTTTAAGAATATCGTTTGTATAGGCATCATTTATAGGCTTTATGGATTTTCCATCTTTGGTGTAATGCTTACCCTCCTCACCGAAATGGGTGAGCAAGTAGCCTTCTTCGCTAGCCAACCAATCCAAAATCTCGACAGATCGACGCACTTTTTCCGGATTTTTCTCAGCCACAGACTTGGCAAATAAGAAGGGGCTACCCGGGCCGTTTTTGCTTGTAACAGGGGTATTTCCAAGCATCGTAAACGGCTGCCATTCTGCCTTTGGAATAATTTGCTTCGTGCGGTATTGGATCCCATTGATATTGTTGTCGTAAGCAAAATCCTTCGATCCTCCCACCACAACTCCGATCTTCCCTTGAACCGCTTTCTCAATATGCTGTGGTGATTTGTTTAAATACCAGTCAGGATCGATCACCTTCTCGTTAATTACCTTAAGGACATCCTCTAAGACGTTTTGCATCTTGGGAGACATGGACGCATCTACAAATTGACTGTCCTCGATATAGGAGAATTGCATGTTATGTTTGGCGAGCTCCGGCCAGTCCGATCCAAGATTGGCGCCTCCACCGGAAGTGGAAAACCCGTAGGTATCAGCTTTTCCGTTTCCATCGGGATCTCCGAATGTAAAAGCCTTGAGGACACTGACGTACTCATCATAAGTAGTTGGGATTTTTAAATTCAGGTTATCCAACCAATCTTTACGAATATAGTAGGTTCGATACGATCTCTTGGTGTAGGGAAGTGCAGCCCGAAAAAATCCACCTTGAATCTGATAACGTCTCAATTCATCTTCGCTAGTCCAATACTTATAATAGTTCGGCATAGTCTTCGGTGAAACGAAGTTAGTTAGATCAGCGAGCAAGCCATCCACTGCGTATTTGTTACCGCCATCTGAATTGCTATCCCTCCACATATCAGGAGGAGTTGATGCCAGTAAAGCATTAATCTTTGTGTTGTAATCATCGCCTGCTGCCAAGTAATTCATTTTTAAAGTCACATTAAATTTTTCTTGAATCGCTTTCAAGACGATATCCTTGCTTGCATCGGGTAATGTAGAATTTGCAGGTGCCGTAATAAACCATTCTAGCGCCAGCTTTTCTTTCTTTACGTCTGCAGGTTTCACGTCTGCAGACGCTGCTGGCGTTGTCTTACTGTCAGGTGTGTTAGTCGCTGTTTTATTACCGCTATCTGCACCGCAAGCACTTAACAGCAATGATGCAGCAAGCGATACGGTGACCCCGCTTTTCCATAATCGTAGCGTTTTCATTTGATTCCTCCGCCTATCGAATTCCGGGGGTCATTCCCCGGTTTCTTCATCTTGTCACGGTTGAAATAACCATACAATTGTCACTTGGTCTTTCTGGGAGGCGATGAATAGATAAGTAAGCGCAACAACCAAAAGATAAGAGCCCTCCGCTCTCTGAAAGAGAGAAGGTTACAAACCTGCAAACCCTTCAGCACTCTCATTCATCAGAGGCTCTGAATACATTCCGGTAAGCACCCGGTGTAGCACCAGTCGATTGCTTGAATATTCGTGTGAAATTAGTAACCGAAGTGTATCTCAATCGCTCTGCAATCATTTTGATGGACATGTCCGAGGTGGAGAGCCACTCCTTTGCTTTTTCCATCCTCGCTTGAATCAAGTAGTCCCCGAAGTTATCCCCAGTCTCTTCTTTGAACCATTTGCTTAGAGTGGCACGGGATATTTGTAATTGGGACGCCAGAAGCTGCAGTGAAATATCGCTTTCCAACTGATCCCGCAAAATGGCTACAGCTTGTTGTATAGTTTTCTTGCGTCGAGGTACTTGTATGCTCTCAAGATGCTCCTGAATCGCTTTCAGAACAGTATCTCGCATCCACAAATGCAACTGAGAAAGACTGCTCATTTCTGAAATTGGCTTCATTGCATCCCCTCCAACGACAACGGACAATTCCACATCGGAGGTCTGAAGAAAATGATCAAGTTCCCCCAGCAGGTGTGTGAATAGTCCGAGAATAGCCTCAGAGCTGTGAAGGGATTGGCTCGCCTCCTGAACCAATTTGTTCAAGTTGCTGTTGGCTTGGTCGTATTGTCCTTGAGCAATGCTGGATACTATATCGTGTTCATGAACAATAAGTCTTCGGATAGATGCGTTCATCGAATTGCCAATCGTCTCATGCATGATCAGAGCACTTGGCCCCATTGCAAGCCGATAGGCCAAAAGGGATTGAGCCTCATCATACGATACATGAATTTGGTCGTGTCCCGCCCTTGGCCCTGCAATTGCAACGGATAAGGTGAATGGGAACACACGATCCATCTGGTTACACAACTTATGGCCGAATTGCCTGATACGATCTTCCGACTCGTGTCCAGCTTCATCAACACCAATAATAAATACAAGCTGTCCATGCTTAGGCGATACACCTAGAAGAGGAAAGTAAGCTTCGCCCAATTCCTCGATCCATTTTCTCAACGCATACATCATCAGAGAGCGATCGGTTTCGCTGTATGTTTGTTTTAACTCCAGCCATTGATCGATCTCAATAATCCCGACATAATAGTCGGTGGCCTTCAATGTGGCTAATTCTGATTGCCAGGCTTGAGCAGGCATTTCCGGGTCTGTGAGCTTGCCGTGAATGATATTCAGCAGGATATGTTCTTTCATAATGGGCATTTGACTATTGAGCCGAACCATCAAGTGGTCATTTTTTTCCTTCAGATTCTGCATGGTAAGATCAAGATTTGCAATGATATCGGAGTCCTGCGAGTACGGAACTATATCCAGTTCATCCTTAACCGAGAATTTATTGACCAATCGTTGAAGAGGACTATACAGCTTGTTGGAGCCGATGACTGCTGCGGCACCCCAGATCAAGGCGATCAAGCCGGCTAGCCCCCAGGCAATGAACTGGACATTTTTTGATTTTTGGGAGAGATCCTGAATAGATGATACCGCCACATACTTCCAAGCGTTGGAAGACGACTGAGTTGAAGTAAGGATAAAGCTTTCACCATTGAGCTCAATGTGATCAGGGAGATTCTTTGTTGCGGTAATGACACCTAGTATCTGCTCGGTTGGATCAGAGCTTTCAGTTGTCCGCCATGTTTGTCCGCTTACGACTAACCGATTTTGATCATCAAAAACTAATAATACGCGTTGAAGTGGCGAAGCCATCTGCTCGATCATCTGGATCAACAGATTGGTTTTCAGATGAACAATCAGTATGCCTTTTGGCGTAGAGGAATTAAGCGGGATAGGCCGGATGATCAGCAAATCCGTCTGATTGGTATATGTATGGGGTGGAATCTTGTAGGAGGTATTGGCTCCTGTCCAAACAATTTTATTAATTTCACTATAGGGATAATAAATTTGCCGAATGACTCCTGCTGTTTGTGAGTAGACAGTATCATGAAGTGGAAGAATAAGGGATATATCTATGGGCAAATCTGAATTTCCAACCAAATTCCTCAGGGTCTCGATCAATTGCAGGGAGCTCTCAAGCGTTTCCATGGATACGCCAACTTCAGCTGATTTCTGGACGATGGGATTAGCAGCCAA
>JARBUQ010000190.1 GCA_029239545.1 Paenibacillus sp. | reverse complement strand
CGAGCTTTCAGAGGGACGTATGCCTCAGAACGATAATGAAATCATTGTGGGTTACAATTTCGCGGATACGCTCCGCAAGCCGGGGGATGTAACCCAGGAAGGGGAGGGAACGAATGGTTCGGATTCCACACAAGGGCAGACAGCCAAGCCAGGTCCTCCGGTATTGAATCAGAAGCTGAATATGGAAGTGAAGCAGCTGATTAATAAGGTGGAGCAGACTAAAGTCATTTCAGTTACGATCGTGGGGATTACGTCCGCCCCTACAAGGGAATGGAATAAAGATCAGTCTGTTTACATTTCGGAAGCCATCTTGAAGCAAATTGAAGAATTCACGCAGACTCCGCGCGGAAGAATCAATTATCCTGATGAGGATAGAAGCAGAATGCCGGTCCAGCAAGCAGGAGTAAGAGTGTATGATGACGTTCACGCCTACGCGGATGATGTGGCGAATGTGGAGGCAATAGACACGATCCTGAAGGAGAAAAGCTACGCAAGCCATTCGATTGTCAATGAACTGAAAGAAGTTAATATTATGTTCACAATTATGAAAATTGGGCTTCTGTTAGTAGGTACGATTGCGGTCCTGATTGCATCCATTGGGATATTCAATACGATGTCCATGGCTGTAACAGAGCGGGCTCAGGATATCGGGATTATGAAGGCCATTGGAGCACACCCCTCTACGGTGAAAAGTATTTTCTTGATCGAAAGCACTTATATCGGATTGTTGGGGGCTATAATTGGAACGATTGTCTCCTATGGAATCAGTATTTCGGTTAATCTTGCGCTTCCGTTCGTGATCTCGAACTTCCTCGGCGAGAAGCCACCGGAAGGGCTGATGTTCTCGTACATTCCACTCACGCTTACTGTGATATGCGTTGGAATCAGCCTGTTGGTTGCGATGCTGTCAGGACTGCGTCCTGCCATACGCGCAACTCAAGTGGATGTGCTGAAGGCACTCCGAAGAGACGTATAAGCACGAACAAGAAGACCGTCCGGTGAATTTCACTGGACGGTCTTCTTGTTCGTATGCCTTGCATGCCTAATCAGCTTCCGCTGCTCGTTCCATTCCCGGTGGATTCTTGTGCCCAATCAATCTCGGTAGATTTGTTAGCACTCGAGTCCGGTTGACGCTTGCCTCCGTTATATACCCACAATGCATATTCCAGCGGCCGGGATACGGCCTTGGCATACGTATCGAGCTCACCGATCCTGGCGAATACTTCGCGCGCGGGCTTCGGATTCAGCTCCAATAACCAAGGATGTCCATTAGGGTCGACGGCAATGTCTAATCCGAGCTCGCATAACTTGCCGTAATTTCTCTCGAGAAATTCCGCTACTGCATGGCTCATGGTAGTAATTTCCTTGATGATCTGGGTAACGGTGTCCGGCGAGAACTTCTGCCTTAGAAGTGTGAGAAGGGGAACGGCTTCTCCGCCTCCATGCAGATTGGATGTAATACTGCGTTTAGGTCCGACTCGACCTGCGCAGCCGGTCACTTCCCACTGTCCATTGCCGTTCTTCTGAATAAGCAGGCGGAAGTCATGAACCCGGCCGTCACTCATCTTGCTCT
Source organism: Paenibacillus sp. (assembly GCA_029239545.1). Lineage (GTDB taxonomy): Bacteria > Bacillota > Bacilli > Paenibacillales > NBRC-103111 > Paenibacillus_AA. Next base: position 6,466 of record JARBUQ010000190.1, on the reverse strand, counting down.
GAATTCCTTGTTGAATCAAGTATCTGTCCTTCAGGTCCCAGCCCGCCAGCTTCATGCCAATCTGCTTATCCGTGGCAAGCCGAGGGGATATAATTTTGCGGCTGCGGTCTCGGCCTTGAATCAGGTACATTCCGCTGCGCTGCTTTTCGATTCTCAGAATGCCGCGTCCACCTGTACCGTTTATCGGTTTCATGTAGACGAGACTGCGATGTTTTACAAATTCCGTGATGTCGCTTGATGAGCGATACACCCTTGTAACCGGCAAGTAGGGGCGAATGGATGAATTGCGATATAACAGCTGATGAACAGCCCATTTGTTGCCGATTGGCCGATTCAGGAATACGAGCCTGTTGCCATAGATCGCCCTGAATTTCTGGAATTGACGGAAGCGTTCATTCGGTTGGTAGCGGCAGCGATCGTAAATAATGTGCGGGAAGCCCACCCACTTTCGACTCCAGGTTTGTTCCGTCAGGTCATACAGGTGGGCGTGAACTCGTTCATTCCTGTAATCGACATCCTGGGGGGTGAAGACGATAACCTGAAGACCCAGCTTCTTGCCCTGCGCAATTAACTTGCGATAGTAGACGCGCTCCTCCATATGATGATTAGCATTCAAATATAGCGTCATGACACCAAGCGTTGGCTTTAACAAATTCAGGTTCACCTTCTTTTATGTTAAACAGCATGGAATGGATGGCTCCCGGTTCGGATCCAAGCAAGCTTAAGCCTGGATGGCGTTTATTGGCGTCCCGTTTGTTTTGGCGTTCTTCAAACGAATCAGATGGAGTGAGTAGTGTATAATACGCTCCAATGATTTTTTGCGGATAGGCGGTTCGTCGAACTTCATAGGCTTGGAGTTGGCTTCGAAGAACCAGATATGGCCTCCGATATCAACCCCCAGATCCATCGACATCTCGCCGAGCAGATTGCCTGATTTCTTCTCGATCTGCCGGGCAATTGCCAAGGACGCCTTCTTGGCACGTATTAAGATTTTGCGGGCACCGGCTGAACCGAAGCAGGATGCCAGCAATTTGGCTGGATCATCGATAGACCCCCCGCGGGGGACATGGGTCGTGATGCTGCTGCGTCCAGCCAGGCGTGCGCCAATTCCGGTCAAATCCCATTCCCCCTTGGCATTTTTCTGAACCAGAACCCGAAGATCGAAGGGCCTCTTTCGGTGACGGGCCAGCGCAATTCCTTGCTGCATAATATATTCTTCGTCTTCCATCTTTTCCTGGACTTTCGTCCATAGCAGTGGCACAGTAGCGGATTTGAGAATATGACTTCCTTTGGTCTCCTGAATACTGAGACGATATTCAGGCTTGCGGGTTGGAAGCTGGTAGGTTCGGTGAACCTTCATTATTCCTTTTCCCGCTTTGCCGCGGATTGGCTTCAAGTAGATGGTGGAGTACAGCTTGAGAAGCGATTCAAGCTCGAGGCTGGACGTCATTTTCCTTGTGGCCGGAATATACTTCGCTGTAGTACTGGTCTTACTGAGCCATTCGAATAATGTCCATTTGTTGAAGAAGGCGGCATTGAAGAACCTGAAATGCGGGTTTTTCAGGCAAGCCTGAAGCGTCTGCTGTACCTCCGGCAGCGCTTCATCCTGACGAAAAGGGATCCGATTATAGATCACATGGGGAATCGCAATCCATTGCTGGGTCCATGTATTCGACTCCATATTATAGAGATAACCAATCATTCGCTTGCTTCTAAGCCTGAGATCCTTCACCGTGATCACACATACGGAAACCCCCATTTCGTAACCGGTGCGGATCAAATCAATGAAGTTGCTGCGATTCCCGCGGAACTGCTCATTGTCATCGTCCATCGTCAGGATGGCCAGAACCGGGCGGTGCAAAGCTTGCTGTGAGGAAATATCCATCTTTAAGTTTCCCTCCTCACACGGAACTTCGCCAGATAGGAGAGGTGCTCATAAATATATAGGAGCGAGGCGTTGCCTTGGGCTTTCAGCAGCGGGTGCTTGAAGATCGACCTTCCTGGTTTGGAGTTGGCTTCGAACATCCATATCCGCTCATTCTGATCGATCCCGATATCCAATCCAAGCTCCCCTAGAGTATGCCGGCTGCTGCGTTCAATCGCTTCAGCTATTTTGATTGCGGCATGTTTGGCATCCTGCAGAATGGTCTCGGCTTTCGTACCAAAAACACGCTCCAGCACATTCTCTGGCATCATAATCATCCCCCCATTCTTGACGTGGGTTGTGACACTGCCTTTTCCGGCTTTCTTGGCACCTATTCCTGCAACGACCCACTGGTTATGGGCATTCTTATTCAGATGAAAGCGGAAGTCTATGGGACATGAATCCAGTTCGACCAATCGAATGCCCTGTTGGACGACGTAGCTGCGCATGCGGCTGTGGGCATTGATTAATTTGTACAAACCGTTAATATGGTTGAAGCGGAACAACACATTTTTGCCTTGGCGGCGGAAACGAGCGAAGTATCCCCGTTTGGGATGGTAGGTCAATCGATAAATACCGATTCCCAGGCTTCCGGCTGTTGGCTTCAGATAAACGAAGCGGTGTTTCTCGAGCATTTCCTTAATCCGGTCAGGAGAAGGGTTAGTATGAGATTCAGGGACATGTTTGTTCGCTTCCTTCTCATCCTCAAGCAGCTTATACACATCGGATTTATCAAAAAAGCTCCAATTGAAAATGCTAGTGCCTCTCCTCACGAAACGCTCCTTCAAGTGTTCCATGCTCATGGATCGGTCCACCTTCCGGTTAGCCAGACGATTATAAACGGAATCCGGAATCGGGACCACCTTGCGAACCCATCCTTCGGGTGTTGGGAAATACCCGAGTACTGTCTCATCCTGCCAATTAATATCATTAGGCAGGAAGGCGAAGTAGAACGATGTGCGGCTGCCAGCACGGAGATACTGCTTCAATAGGGAAGACCGTACCCCGAAAGGCTGAACTACACTTGCACTGGATGCATTCGTCAATATCCCGATCAAAGGTCCGATCTGAACTTCCTTAGGTCCATTGCTCATCACCGTGATGTTTCCGCTTCGGGGTACTAGCAGCTGGTTTTTGATGGTGCTCGGAAGAACCATATGTTTACCCGTTTTTTTCATCGTTCGGAGCGCAACCGTTGCCGTTTTGCTGCCGAGCTTCAATGTCAACGAATTGGAACCGGTAAGTTGAAGAGCTTTCACAAGGGCCGAGGACATATGGACAACCCGGTCGGTTCGCTTTGCAAATTGAATCGAGCATGACGTCAAACTCATGAAATGACCCTCCTAGTGGTGTCCAGAAGATAGCGTGCATAATAGATCGGATTGCGGATGGAAGCAATTCTGGCCGTTGGATCGGATAAGCGGGTGAACGCTGATCGACCCGGCTTCGAGTTGGCTTCCAGTATCCAGACCTTTCCTGAGGTATCGATGCCAAGATCGATGCCCAGCTCTGCTAATCTTCCATGGTGTTGCTCCAATATTTCTGGTATTTGCGTAGCGAGTTCGAGTATTGAGCAGTAAATTTGCGACGATTTCTCTTCACCAAATTCCTTGTGCAGGAAGGGTATCAGCTCCTGGGCAACTCCTCCCCCGGACAGATTGGAAGTAATATTGTCTGCCTTGCCGCGTCGAACCGCTGTTCCTGCAACCTCCCAGACACCCTTGCGATTTTTTTGCATCAAACATCGGACATCGAAGGGGTCTCCATCACAGGTGTTCAGCAGCAAATAAGGTTGGATCAAGTAGGAGCGGCCAGCGATAAAGGCGGACAGCCACTGGTGCATCACACGCTCGGTTGCGAATGTCCGTTCAATAGGCTCATTTTGTAGATTCCGCCCCATAAGTTTGTAACGGTCACCTTCCCTAGTTAGAAGCAGGACACCTTTTCCCTGTGAGCCTGATTCTGGTTTAAGGATCAGAGTGCCTCTACGAATAAATTCATTTCTTAGCACCTGTCTGTTCAACAGTTTCTTTGTTTCAGGCAGGCTGCTGCGAATACTCTCATGTCGCATCAGCATCTGATGCACATTCCATTTTCCTTTCAAGCCGTACCCAAGGAAACGAATATCGGGATTTCCCTTAAGCTTGCGAATACTATCCCGATATTGTGCGTAGCTTATCTTATTGGTATAAAAGCAGCGGTCGTACACGACCTGAGGAAGCGGAAAACAGTCTTCCACCCAAGCTTGTTGGCCTGGCAACAAGGTGTACCCTTTCACGCTCTTCTCCTCCACATTTAATCGATTCGGGAAAAATACGAAAACGAAAATGCCAAGCTTATACCCAATTCGACATAAACGGCTATAGAACAGCTGATCTGAGAAGGGAGGAGAGAACGGTTTTTCGCAAACCATAATTCCGACATACGAGCGTTCCTTTTTATCATTCATAGTCATACCTCAGAAGCCCGACAAGAAGCGGGCGTATTGAATCGTTTGTTTGACGGACGGACGAATCGTTCCTTCGGACAGCGGTGTTCCATCGTTCTTGGACGGCTTGGAATTTACTTCAAGGAGCCATACTTTTCCGTGAGAATCCACCGCGAGGTCAACTCCCAGCTCACCGAAGTGGCCTTTGATCTGTTGTTCGATCCCGTTAGCAATATCGAGTGCAGCTTTTTTGAGATGAGCGGACACGGTTCGCTGCATGGAAGAGCTGAGGTTTGACTTCTCAAGCGCTTCACGGACTTTACTGAGCGTACCGCCGCGTGCCAGGTTCGATACAAAATGATTGTTGCCGGCAATGCGACCTACAACTGAAGTGACATGCCATTCGCCTCCGCTGCCCCGCTGCACCAACGCACGAAAGTCAACAGGCCTCCCGCCAATCTCTATAAGCTGCAAGCCTTGCTGGATCTGATATTTGGTGTGCTTGAGTTTGCTGGATATAGTGGAGAAGAAAGCAGTTAGGGTCGGGAATGTCTGTTTATTCGTACCTGTCATACTTGTCAGATGGCATACATAAGATTGATTGCTGGTGCGTGTAATGCGAATGATTCCTTTACCCAAGCTTCCCGTGATTGGTTTGAGGAAGACAACCGGGTATTTGGCGCACATGGATTTGAGCATGGCGAAATTTTTGAACAGATGGGATTCCGGCAAGTATTTGACCAGAACTGAATTATGGCGAAGCGCATCGAATACATCCGTCTTGTTCAAGTACTTTTCATTGAAAATGGCTGTGCCAAAACGGGACTTCACTTCTTTCATAAAATGCTGTACGCTCGGTTTGTTCTCCAGCTTACGGGTCGTAAGCCGATTGTAAATGACATCAGGAACAGGAAATACAGACTTGAACCACCGTCCCGAGTAGGTCCATCCCTCGAGATGCTGATGACTGGCCGGAATGTCGCTCGTAGTGAAGAAGAATACAAAGGCCCCGTATGCGCGGCAGGCATCAATCAGCTCTTTGCAGAACGTTGTGGTCGTGCCGAAAGGCCGATCGGATGAAGCCGTATAGACGCGACTCATCATCACACCGATAAGAGGGCCGATCGTAAGCGTGTGGCTGGCTGATTTGTACTGGAATCCCAGGTGGGAATTGTGATGCAGACCAAGTCTGTTAGCTAAAGCTTCCCCCATGCGTATTCCTTCCGCGTGCTGTGCGGAGATGATCGTCACCTGTGTTTTGGATGAACCGAAGCGCAAGAAGATCGATGTATTGGTGGGGATCTTGTGCAGTTTGATTATGCGTTCATTCATCATAATCGTTTGATCGCCGATCAGGGTGCCTGAGCTTTGCACTTGTATGGTTATTTTCGTACCAGCCATGATTGGTCTCCTTCATAAGCACCATCTAGTACAAAGTCAGAGATAATCTGCGTACCCCCATTTCAGCTCTGTAGCTGCACCAACAGAGAGGACCCCGCTCCGGGGTATAATCTGTGTTCTGACTTTGTACTAGTTGTTCTTGAGCTTTAGTTTGAAAAATAACTACTTCATCATATGAGGACATATATCTAGTGGTGATTGGCATTTTCACCTTTGGTGGTCAGAGGGCAAGAGCAATTTGGGAGCCTGTTTCAGAAATGTGCACGGCAGAACAGCTTCTTGTTCGTGGAATAAGTCAGCATGGCAGGGCATATGATGAAACAACATGTACAAGTCAGGGGGAGAAATCGCAATGAAAACGTGGAAGAATGTAATCTATCTCAGCTTGGCGTTAGGAATGCTTATATACGCGGTTCCGAGAATCGCGATAGGGGGAGGGCTAACATTACCGACTATATTCGGTGTTGTGTGGATCTTGTTTGCACTAACCGTCATCGCTGCACACCTGCACCGCATTATTGGAGTGGATGAGGCCAAGGAAGAAGAACTGCGGCAAGTTCGCAGGCTGGCCAGAGTGCGGCGTGAGCAATGGCTGCATAGACGATTAGGCACCGGCGACAGTCGAAGCAGCAAATGACACTAGAATGAGGAAGCCCCCTTAAATCAGCTATTAAGCTGCTTAAGGGGGCTTTTTCGATTTGAGCTCCATTAGC
>JARBUQ010000189.1 GCA_029239545.1 Paenibacillus sp. | reverse complement strand
CTTTTTTCCTTAATGAGCTGATGAAGGATCTCTACAAAAACGAGATTATATACTTTGATGATGATTTGGGAGTTTGGAGATTGGACAGCAACAAAATCAATGATGTGACCATGAGTGACAGCGTGATCCATTATTTAATGAACAAAATGAGAGCTCTGCCGGAGGAAGTACAGAGAATTCTAGCACTTGGTGCCTCCATTGGTCACTTATTCGATTGGAAAATGCTTTTGCTAATCAGCGAGGCGGATAATCGGGTGCTCGCCCAATCATTGATTCAGGCGATCCGGGAAGACATTATTCTTCCGTTGAATGATCAATATCATGTAATGGTCGGGCTGCTGGAGGAGCTTGGGGAGGATCTGGGTAAATTGGACATCCATTTTGCCTTCCAGCACGATAAGCTTCAGCAAGCCTTGTACCAGTTGATAGACTTGGAGACGAGGAAGAAGCTTCATCTGAAGATCGGCAGGCTGTTGTTGCACCAATTGTCTCCTGAGGATGTAGAAGAGAAGATTGTTGATATCGCCGGCAACCTGAACAAAGGTTTGGAATTCATATTCAGGAAGGATGAAATTGATAGGATAATAGAGATTAACTTACAGTCGGCCAGGAAGGTGAAGGATGCTTTCGGCTACGATACGGCATTCGAATTCCTGAAGGTTGCTTTGAGTCTGCTGCCGTTGGATAGCTGGACAACTGATTATAGGCGTACGCTGGACATCTACAGGTTGTATAGCGAGTGTGCTTATCTTACCCATCAGTTGGAGGCTGCCGAACAGGCAAGTGCGGTTCTCGTTGAGCATGTGGAGGATCGGATGGAGCTGGCAAGTGTGTATGAAAGGCAAGCGAATCACTATACATACCTGGGTATGATGAAGGAATCGATGGAAGCCGGCAAGCGGGGGCTGAAGTGCCTGGGCATAAAAGTCCCTCGAAACGTCAGCAAGGCATCCGTGCTCCTTGAATTAATGAAGGTCAAAGTAGCGCTGAGAGGCAAAACAATACAGGGGCTGTTGGCTGGACCCGAGATGAAGGATGAGCGGATCAAGCTGATGATGAGGCTTCTTGTAAGCTTCATTCCTCCGGCTTTCATTTCCGGTCAGCAAAATTTGTTCGGCTGGGTCGTGCTGAAGCAAGCTTACTTATCTGCCCGATATGGCAATGGGCCTGTGTCGGCTGGTGCGTATACGGGTTATGCGATCCTGCTGTCCGGATTAGGCGATCTCAAAGGGGCTCGCGACTTCGGCCAGCTTGCCGTCAGCATCAATGAAAAATTCAATGATGTGCAGTGGAGAAGCCTTGTGTTTGTACTGTATACTCTGTTCAGCCACAGCTGGAGCCATTCTTGGGACACCCTTGAGGCATGGTATACGAAGGCGATTGATTCAAGCCTGAAGTCAGGAGATCTGCTGTACCTGGCCCATGCTTACTATTACCGGAATCTGTGGAATCCTTCTATGGAGATTGAGCGATATTTGCAGGAAAGCAGACGGGCTCTCACCTTGATTGAGAACACGGGATATCTGGAAGCCTTGGCGACAGCCAGGCTCTCCAGACAGAAGTTCCTCAGCCTCTCTGGTGAGCTGGACAATCTTCTGTCGTTTGACGATGCAACGTTTAGTGAAGCGGATTACCTCAAGCAGTTAACCGATGCCAACTATTATTCCGGAATCGCTATCTATTATGTGGCGAAGATTCAGCTTTCTTTTACATATGAGGAGTATACGCTGGGTCTCGAATATATGGAGCAGGCAAACCAATTCATAGGCACACTGGCCGGTTCAGCTTTTATGGAGGAGTTCACGCTCTATTCTTATTTAAATCTTACGGCAAGTTACAACAATCTAAGCTTGAAGGATAAACTGAAGGCTCGGCTGCGAATGAGCAAAGAAATGGCGAAAATGAAGAAGTGGGCCGCTCATTGTCCAGTCAATTTTGCGCAGCAGATGTACATCATGAAGGCTGAAGGAGCCAGAATAAAGGGAAGTTACGAAGCTGCAGAGGCCTTCTATAATCTGGCAATCGAGACCAGCGCCCAAGGGAGCTTCATTCGCTATAAGGCTTTGGCCAATGAACTGGCTGCCAAGTTCTATTACTCTCGCGGACGTATTGAGATTGCGGCTTACTTTTTCAGGCAAGCGTCCTATTACTATTCGGTATGGGGAGCGATGGGGAAGGTTAATCAGCTGGAAGGCAAGTATGGAGTGCTTCAAGGTTTTCTGAATCGAACAGCAGGACTTCCTGACAAGAACCCAACCGCTACCTCTTCATCGGACAATATTGATATTCATGCCATCCTCATGGCTTCTGAGGCGATAACAAGAGAGATTGGATTAGATCCTTTGTTGGAAGCGCTCATGGAAATTGTAATTGTGAATGCAGGTGCTGAACGCGGTTGTATTGTGATGAACGCAAACTCTACAATGCTAGTAGAAGGGGAGTATAATCCGGACGAGGACATCATCACGGTAAGGAAGTATGAGGATTATTCCCTGTATGAGCATTATCCGAAGTCGATTGTGCAAAAGGCAGCGACCAACAGAGAAACATTGATTTATAATGATGCTAGCTCCGAAATCGCCTCTACTGAGGATGTATACATAACAAGACATCGCCCGAAGTCCCTGTTATGCATGCCCCTGATGAATCAGAATAAAGTAACGGCTATCATCTATTTGGAGAATAATGTGGTGACGGGAGCTTTTACGCAGGAACGATTGAAAATGATCGATCTGTTATCCAGAGAAATGGTCTATTCGCTAGAAAAAGCCAGTCTCTATAAGGATCTGGAGCGACTGGTGGCGGTGCGGACTGAGGAGTTGGAGTACAAGAATGAGCAACTGAACAAATACATAGATATTGTGGATAAGAATGTCATGATTGTGCAGACGGATCTGCATGGTATCATCACGGATGTAAGCGAGGAATTTTGTAAAAGCTCGGGTTATGGCAAGAATGAACTGATGGGGCGTGTGCACGGATTTCTTGAGGCGGTGGATAGCTCGGATAGGGAAAGCCAGTTCAGGGATTTTGAGATCAGCACGATTCAGGTAACCGTGTGGAAGGGAGAGCTGGTGCAGCAATCGAAGGATGGAAAGGCGGTTTGGCTGGATATAGCGGTAGAGCCGGTGGCAGATCAGGAGGAGATGACCGGGTATACATTTATCGGCCATAATATCACGGATAAGAAAAGAATCGAGCAGAATTCGATTACAGATGAATTGACGGGTCTCTACAATAGAAGATACTTCAAGGATGTGTTATGGAGGGAAGTCAAGCGGGCGGCTAGAAATGAAGACTGTCTGACCTTTATTTTGCTGGACATCGATCACTATAAGAAATTCAACGATACATACGGGCATTATGAAGGGGACCATGTTCTTAATAAGATCGGAGTAACCATAGATGGGCAATTGAGAAGGGCGACCGATTATGCTTTTCGTTTGGGTGGGGAAGAGTTCGGTATTTTATATTCGGGGGCAGACCCTGAGCAGTCCTTTGGCTTCGCTGAGAAAATAAGAAAAAGCATAGAGGCCTTAGAAATTCCTCATGAGAGCAGTGAGCATAGCCGTTATGTAACCGTGTCGGTCGGACTGGCTGTGGTGGCAACCAAGGATAATCAGCTGAATGAAGAAGTGATCTATAAGCTTGCAGATGAAGCGTTATATCGATCCAAGGCGAGCGGAAGAAATTGTTCGACTATAAATGTATTATGACGGAAGCGGGTGATCGGGAGATGGTGGAGATTCAGGCTGTTTATCAGAGCGAGCCTATTTCCTCAAGTGATTATCATTTCTGCCTGAACAGCTTGCCTGAAGAAAAGCGCAGCCGAATACTGGCATTTCGCAGAGTCGAAGATGCGCAGAGGACATTGCTGGGGGAGCTGCTGATCCGCACATGGATGAGCAGCAAGCTGGGCATTGCTCCTACAGCCTTGCAGTTCACAATAGACTCTTATGGGAAGCCGCATTTGAGCTCTAGTGGCGGCCTCCGCTATAATATTTCTCATTCGGGTGAATGGGTGGTAGGCGCGCTGCATGAGGCCTCTGTAGGAATTGATGTTGAGCATGTGAGGCCGATTGATATGGGTATTGCTGAAAGGTTTTTTGCCCCTGAGGAATGTGAGGATTTGTTCCGTCAGCCGGAAGCGGAGCAGCTCGGCTATTTTTACGACTTGTGGACAGGCAAGGAAAGTTACATCAAAGCCGAGGGCAGGGGCTTATCGATCCCGCTCAAGCAATTCGCTATTCGTAAGGAGGGAGGAGCCTTCCGGATGCAGGGCGATGCTGCTTCAGATGGGAACTGGTATTTTCGACAGTATTCGATTGATTCCGCGTATCGACTATGTGTCTGCGCGCGAACGGAGGACTTCCCTGAGAAGCCGAACCTGACTACCGCTGAGGATATAGTGGCATTGTACAGGAGGCTGTTGGAGGGGGCTTGCAACAGCCGATAGATCAGTATGCAGATTATGATGAAAATGAGTATGACACCGAATAGTTAGCGGGGCTAACTTTGCTTGCGTAAATCGCCAATCTACAGCAGATGTCACAAGAGGTGAATCAAAAGCTCCATTTGAGGGTAATGAAGAGTAGGTTCATATTAACGACTCATCATTTATGATCAGAAGGGGTTGGGAGCAATGAACGAAAGACATGACAATCATGAGATCGCGGCAACCTTGCACAATACAGAACAAACTCAACAGGAGATCGTTATAGAGAAGGAAGGCAATGGTTATATTGTTCGTGGAATCAGCGGTAAGGTGGGAGAGATTACGTACGAGCTTATGGATGTGGACACTTGGGCAATTGACCACACGTATCTTGACTCGCGTTACCGCGGTAATAATCTGGCAAGGCAATTGCTGGATCTGGTTGTTGCAGATGCGAGGGCAGCAGGGGTGAAGATCATTCCATCCTGCTCGTACGTGCTCGCTCAGTTCAAGCGTAATCCCGAATATGCAGATGTGTGGAAGAATGCGACCCGATAGACGGCAGCCTACAAGCAACGATAAAGTGTGGAGTATATCGGCTTGGAGTGGTGTGGGGCCAAACGAAACGCACTGCTGGGCGTTCCGCGCAAAAATGAACCGTTGCGGAACGCTAGCGGCGGTGGACTTTTCGACCCTCACGATTGGCAAGGTTCGGGGAGAATGGGCCTACCAGCAAACGGGAAAATGCGGTAAAATGCATACCTGCCTCCACCTGGCAGGGGAACAGAGCGCCTTTCCGGCAGCCACCGTGCTTTCCACGGCAGTCGGGGCGGACTTGGATGAAGAAGTACTCGACCAACTGGTGAAAGATCGGCGGTATACCTACTTGTTTGATCGAGGCTACATTCACTACAGTCAGTTTCTGGCGTGGAAACGCAAGGGTGTGCAATTAGCAGTCCGGTTGACTCAACAAGCTCGGACCGATCAATTTAACCCGGGTTTTCCTGCTTATTTGGCTCAACAGGCTGGGACCGATCAATTTAGCCCGGGTTTTCCTGCTTATTTTAGCTTGTTTTAAGTGAGCAAAAGGATCCGAATAACGGATAGAAGATGTGCGTCCGGATCAAGCGGATGCAGAGCGCAACTCCCTAATCCAAGTCGAACAAAAAGGGCAGGCAGGTGGAGCGGAGAAACGAAGTGTTTGCCTTTGTCATTTGTTCCAACCTCTAAAAAATAAAATCAAAGGAACCCAAGGAAAACAGCCGAAAGTTTTCGAAGAAAACCACATCGTAAGCATAAGCTTGGAGCCCATCTGTCTGCCCTACCACCGCCTAACTGATATCCAACACGAAGGACCTCTTTGAGTGATTTGCTCCAGAGGTTTTTCTTATGTGCTCGAGGCAGACTGCAAAGGAATAAACAATGGTGATAGCCTCCTATTCCTACCATTTTGACATGGGGATATTTATTAACCCGTCTAACTATCGTTTATTTCACGTTATAAATCATTAGCGTCAAATTAATTTCTGCGGAGGAGCGTTTTGTGCTAGTAATAATTGTTTTGAGTGGTGTGATAGCAATCTTCAAGCATATATGCTAAGCATAAGGAACACAATTCATGCTAATAGCATATGGAGGGTGAGAGAATGATCACACAAGGCAACCTATTTTCACATGAGCAATTCGTTGCAGATGGATACAGCGGACCTGTGCAGGAGCTGACATTAGAGGAAGCCGAGCGATATTACAAACTATTTTTCGAGACACTCGGCATGTCCCCGTACGAGCCTGGGCCGACCAAGGCGAATATGTCCGCGTGGCACCAGAAGCATGCTTGGGCGTATGAGTTGGCTACTCATCCGGCTATATTGAAATCCATTTCGCAAATTTTGGGTGATAATGTGGTGCTCTGGGCCATGCACTTCTGGTATAAGGAACCGGGGAACGGAAAGTTCATTCCGTGGCATCAGGATATTAATTACTGGCCTATGGAACCGGAAATTAACGCGACAGCCTGGGTGACGCTAGGATATTCGCTTGTTGAAAATGGCTGTCTTCGACTGCTGCCGGGCTCTCATCTGGAACGGACCGAACATGTAAACCTTGGCGACGGAAGCAGCGCTTTTGCGCAAGGCATTGATGAGCTGCGGATCGACGAAACCAAGGTGGTTGATATGGAGATGACACCAGGGCAAGTAGTTTACTTTAATGAAGCAACGTTTCATGGCTCCAAGTCGAACACTTCTGCTATTCCAAGGGTAGCTTTCTCGCTGCGATTTACAACGCCTGAGGTGAAGTTTAAAATTGAAGAATGGGAAGGAGACAAGGAACGTGTGAAGACGTATCTTGTTCAAGGTGTCGATACATTTCATTATAATGATGCGATTGTCGGGACGGTGCCCAAGGTGTAAGCAAGGAGGTTGACCGCATCATGCTGGCGATAGACGGACGGATTACTGAAGCGATGCAGGTGCGTTTCATGCATATTAAGCAGTATGACTTGCCGCATACTTGGAGAATAGAGAATCGATTGTTGGAGTATGCAGTGATATGGTTGATAGAAGCTGGAGCATTGGAAATCGAAGCGGATGGAGACAGACTGCACAGTCAGGCTGGAGACCTGCTGTGCCTCGCTTCAGGCACTAAGTTAAGCGCTCGCGCAAAGACGGCCTCTCTGCGCATCCTGAGCCTTAACTATGAGGCGGCCTTCCCATTGGCCGTCAACAGCAGCACCAGCACCAGCCGCAGCAGCAAATGGGGCGGCTCTCTGCGGCTGCCGCTCCACTGCGGGCCGGATACCGCCGCAGAGCTTGCGGCGGTCATGCGCGGCATGCGGGCAGACGCCGCGGCCGACACGGCAGGCCGCCCGTTGCTGCTGCAGGCGGGCCTTCTGCGCCTGCTCGGCCTTATGGCAGTCGGCCGTGAAGCAGACGCTGAGGCCGGCCAGACCGACACGCGCGTACGCGAAGCGATTGCGCATATGACAAGCCGGCCGGGTGCCGCATGGACGGTGCAGCAGTTGGCTGAGGCGGTGCGCATAAGCGGGCCGCATCTGCGCAAGCTGTTTCTGCGCGATACAGGCTTGCCGCCGCTGCAGTATTTGCATCAGCTGAAGGCAACGATGGCTATGCGCAGGCTTGCCGCTTCAAGCGAGCGAGTATCGGAGATCGGGTACACGTTGGGTTATGCGGATGCGAACTATTTTGCCCGGATGTTCAAGAAATGGGTCGGCCTATCCCCTCAGGAGTACAGGAAACAACACCGCGACTGGATGCAGTCCGACCAGAAAGAAGCAGATATTAACTAGAGAACACGGAGTAAAGCCGCCCCTGCTTCTGAATTTGCGGAAGCAGGGGCGGCTTTCTCATTAACTTATTAGCGTATAAGATTCAGGGAGGAGATCGAAGCTATTCCCCATTGTTCGGTTCCTTGTCAGAATGGTGGAAATTAGCTGCAAAAAGCAATTAATGAACGTAGATGGAAGATTTTTCTGAAAGAGGGTAACAGCCTCACCGTGTTAAAGTGTGTGGGGGATGCACGATTGAAAAAGGGGTGCCTGAGGCCGCACAGTCCTATGTAGAACGGGTAGAGACAGATGCCCCTGCTTATCTGCCGGCCCCGGGAGTCTAGC
>JARBUQ010000188.1 GCA_029239545.1 Paenibacillus sp. | reverse complement strand
ATACGTTCCGTTATTTGCTCCAAAACCCCCGTTATTTTGCTTCTCGCGGACACACGTTCCATTAATTTCCACAAATCAACTGAATTGGTCTGAATTGGGACCCTGTTTCCTCGAATAACGGATCCTGTGTCCGTCAAAACTCCCTTTTACATGCTTTTGGACGGAATAACGGATCTGCTGTCCGCGTATCGGCTCCCGCCCCTTTTTCACAATCGATGAATTCAACAAACTCGGATTCTATTAAACCATAGAAGAAATTACATAGCTAGAATGGCCTGTATGCAGCTGGATTGATTTGAAATCAAGCAGGAAGGTCGGTTTCTTAGTATAATGGAGGAAACTAAGCTTACCTGTCAGTTAAGCTGCTGAAATGAGGCTGCGAGATGCCGGATTGGTCCTACCATACATTATTTCGCCCGATCCTGTTCCAATTGCCTGCCAAGCTGGCGAGGGATATTACGTTGCGGGTAATGGGCGGCTTGTGTAAAATGCCAGGCGGAACGTTAGTAATCCGCACGTTCGGGCATATGGAGCTTTTTCCAATATTGGATGAGACGAAATGGAATGTAAGATTCAAATACCCCGTTGGGTTAAGCGGGGGGCTTGATGTACACGGAGTTGGCCGCAAGGCGTTATCTCAAATCGGCTTCGGATTTATTGAGGTCGGACCCGTCACGGTTCAAGAAATTCGTAATGAGCTTCCCATTCAGAGGGATCTGGATGAGGAAACGATTATTTATCCGGATGCTTATGCGAATGATGGTTTGGGGCAGCATTTGCAGCGCTTGAGAGAAGGTGCCAACAGAGGTGAGGTCGGGGGGGAGAGCGCACTCCCGCTTATGTTTCGCACTCGTCATATGCCGGGGAGCACTGTGGAGGAAGCGCTAGAGGAGCAAGTCCAGCTTCTGACAACACTGGAGCCTTACGCTTCGGGTTTTTATTTGGATGGGATAGACCGTAATTGGTCGGTGGAACAAACCTCGGAGCATCTGAGGAAGGTAACGAGTGAAGCGAGAACCATCTGTGGAAACAAGCCCTTGTTCCTGTACATTCCCTCTGACTATCCGGCTCTTCAGTTGGAGCAGCTGCTGAGCAGATTCCCGCTTGAGAAAATGATGCAAGGTGTTGTATTAGGGGATGCTATTCACACGGAAACCGGCTATAGAATCGGAAGAGAAAGCAAATCGTACTGTCTTGACCTGATGGGGAGGCTTCGAAGTCAGTATGGCCAGAAGATTGCCATAATTGCATCTGGAGGCATCCATGAACCGCAGGATGCGCTTGATCTCATGGAAGCTGGAGGGGCTGATCTGATTCAGCTTCATAGCGGGCTCGTTTATTCAGGACCGGGATTACCCAAACGTATTAATGAAGCGATCCTGCATCAAAGATTGACGGAGCAAACTCCGGAGCCGCCTCTGCCGTCTTTTTGGAGTAATTGGGGATGGATTGCTTTATTCGGAATATGCATGATAATAGGAGGAATTATTGCCTGGATTATTGCAGGCACAACTGTTCTGCTTCCTTATGATGAGGAGTTCCTGGGTATGGATCGGAAGATGCTCAATTTTCATAATGAGAATCTGCTTCCTTTTATGTCCCATGATCGCATTACCCTAGCGGGTACAATGATCTCGATAGGGGTGTTGTATACGCAATTTGCCCGTTACGGTCAAAGATTTCAATTGCATTGGGCGCGGACAGCTCTACTTGCTTCAGCAGCGATAGGATTCGCCAGTTTTTTCCTGTATTTGGGTTATGGCTATTTTGATCCTCTGCATGCTGCTGTTTCTCTTCTTCTGCTTCCCCTATTCCTGCTGGGTATGCGTAATGGAAAGGATAATCGGCCTTTACGGCAGCGTCAACCGAACTTGGTGAATGACAAGAATTGGTATCGGGCCCAGCGAGGACAGCTGATGTTCGTGCTTCTCGGCTTTTCATTGGCAGCAGGAGGAATTGTGATTTCAATCGTTGGAGTTACACATGTATTCGTTCCACAGGACTTGACGTTTCTGCACACTCACCCTGGAATGCTGGATAACACGAATCCTAAGCTCATTTCCTTGATTGCGCATGACCGTGCCGGCTTTGGAGGAGCTTTGTTCTCTAATGCCATTGCTATTCTGGCTGCTTCCTTATGGGGGATTCAGCAAGGGCAGCGCTGGTTGTGGTGGACGCTGCTGATTGGCGGCTTGCCTGGCTTTGTGGCTGGCTTTGGCGTGCATGGGGTGATAGGGTATACGGATTTCGTCCATCTGTCTCCCGCTTACTTGGCCTTCGGCTTCTATGTGGCAGGACTTATCTGGTTATATCCGTACATGCATGACTTGAATAAAAAGGAAAATGTGAACAGGAAGCGAATAAATGTAGGGTAAAGTACATATTTGATCCACTTCGCATCATGAAGAGTTAAAAACCACTTTCCGCACATCATAGCCAGCGGAATGTGGGGTAGCATACGGTGCGAAGAGAAACCGATGGGATGGTGTTAGAAGTGGTTAGATCAGAGCAGATTATAAATGTGGAATGGATCGACTTGTGGGAGGGGGAAGCGCCTTTCAGCAAGGGAAGCGGGGATGAGGACAGGCCGGCTATTAAACCCTTTATACTGGAGCGTTCTGATGGAAAGCCTACGGGCTGCATTATAGTTTGTCCTGGCGGTGGATATGGGAGGAGAGCCGATCATGAAGCGGATCCTGTTGCAGAGTGGCTTAATTCTATCGGGATAAGCTCAGTTGTGCTGCGCTACCGGGTGAATCCGTATCAACATCCTTGTCCGTTGCTTGATGCTCAGCGAGCGATTCGCTATATTCGGCACCAAGCCAGGGAATGGAATTTGGACCCTGATCGGATTGGTATACTGGGATTCTCAGCAGGCGGTCATCTGGCTTCAAGTGCTGCCGTTCATTATAATGAAGGTCAAGAGGACGCTATCGATCCCGTCGAGCGCTACAGCAGCAAGCCGAATGTTCAGGTGCTCTGTTATCCGGTGATTACATTTGGCGAGCAATATGTCCACCAAGGCTCAATGCGTAATTTGCTGGGGGAGGAGCCGGAAGAGGCTTTGCGAGAACATTTATCCAGCGAAAAACATGTCACGGAGGACACCGCCCCAGCGTTCATATGGCATACGGCTGATGACCGCGGAGTAGTGCCTGAGAACAGCATGATCCATACGATGGCTCTTCTGGCCAAAAAGGTTCCAACCGAGCTGCACGTCTTCGAGCATGGCAGACATGGTCTTGGAATTTTGAACGAAATTCCGGATGTGCTAGTGTGGACGGAGTTATGTGAGCGCTGGTTAATTCGACGGGGCATGATACAATAGAGGCGGAATCAAAATATAGCCAAATAAGTAAAGTTTGCATGAGCGTGTTCATTGGATAGCTTGAGTATCTTCAGTATAATCAGAGCGAAGAAAACTGAAGTTATTAATGGAGGGGTTTAACGATGAAACAGGATCAAATAGGATTACAGCTGTATACGGTACGCGAGGAAACGGCTCGTGACTTTCAGGGAGCGCTTCGCCGGGTGGCAGAGATTGGCTATCACGGGGTTGAATTCGCAGGATATGGCGGGATGTCCGCTGACGCATTGAAGCAGTTGCTGGACGAGCTGGGTCTCATCTCGATTGGGAGCCATGTCGGTCTGCAGCGTTTAACAGACAATCTGGAAGAAGAGATTGCCTTTAACCTGACATTAGGCAGCAAATATATTATTTGTCCTTATTTGCAGGAAAGCGACCGCAGCAGCGATGCATTCGCGCTTATTATTCCGCAGCTGGATGAGATTGGACGTAAAATTCAGGACAATGGCATGGTGTTTGCTTACCACAACCATGCCTTCGAATTCGAGTCCAAGCTGGGTGAACAATTCCTCTTCGATGCTTTGTTCTCTAGAACATCTCCAGAGAGGCTGCAGGTGGAGCTCGATCTTGGATGGGTTCAATATGCGGGCTTATCGCCGCTCGCCTATATTGAGAAGTATCAAGGAAGACTGCCGCTCCTTCACTTGAAGGATTTCCGTCAGGCTGAGGGCGGCGGAGCTATCGATACGGTAGAGATCGGTAAAGGGGATCTGGATATTCCTTCTGTTATTGCTGCTGCTCGTTCAGCTAAGGTCGATTGGCTGATCGTAGAGCAAGACCGCTGTAGTCAGAATTCGCTCGACAGCGTTGCGGAGAGCTTCCGCTGGCTGCAGGAGCACGGCTATGCGTGAATGAGGCGCGATGATCGCATCGCGTAACGCGAGCGCAATCGCGATGCGGCTGCTGCTGGCGGCGAGTTTGGCCGCCGCGGCAGTGCTTGGAGGCTGCAGCACCGTGCAGCCTCATGATCTTGAGCATGCGGCAGGCGGCGAAGCGCATGCCGCAGAAACGGCGGCGCCGGAGGTGCCGGGCGGCGGCACAGGCGCCAGCCCTGCAGCGCCGACGGCTGAGGGCGCTGCGAGCGCGGCGCCTTTGCTGGCGGCGCAGCCAGGCGCCGGCGGCGGCACAGCCGCGCCAAGCGCGACCGGCGCTGGTGCTGCCACAGCGCCGCCCGCGAGCATAGCGAGCGCGGGAGCAGGGGCGCCTGCTGCGGCAGGAGGCGCCAAGCAAGCGCCATTGGTGTGCGTCGACCCCGGACACCAGCGCTACGGTAATCACGACAAGGAGCCCAGCGGCCCCGACTCGGAGGACATGAAGACAAAAGTGTCGTATGGGACGACGGGAGTAGCCACGCGTAAGCCGGAATATGTACTTACACTTGAAGTATCCCTGAAGCTGCGAGACAAGCTGCAGGAAGCGGGTTATAGAGTTGTGATGGTGCGAGACACCCATGATGTGGACATCAGCAACAAGGAACGTGCGCTATTATGCAATGACGCAGGGGCGGATGTTGCTCTGCGTATCCATGCAGACGGTTACGAATCTCCTAATGCCAGAGGTATCTCAGTGCTCTATCCGTCCACAGGAGCCCACTCCGCTGCCAGCAAGAAGATGGCCGCCAAGCTGCTGGAGGAGCTCATTCGCACAACTGAGGCCAAAAACAGAGGAATCGTTCCCCGCAACGATCTGACCGGACTGAATTGGTCGAATGTGCCTTCCATCCTTTTGGAGATGGGCTTCATGACCAATCCTGAAGAGGATAAGCTGTTGTCGACGGATGATTATCAGGATAAGCTTGCCACCGGATTGCTGAACTTTGTTGCACAATCATTACCTATTCCCCATTAATCGATGAGGGCACCCTACATACGCGGACAAGAGAATGCCTAACGGCTAACTTCCTTGGTCTGCGTTTTTCTTTTCATGAGACGGAACGTGTGTCCTCATAAGCCGCTGGTTGTTGTCCCGCATAAGCCGCATAAGCCCAAAACCAGCAACTAAATGCTGCTACCTGCGGTATCCCCCTCGAGAATTCGGACTTTCCGCGTACGAACCTTCAAAAAGATCCCATAAACAACAAGCAGCAAGATCATTACGAAGGCCGAAAAGCGATACATAGCAGCGTAACTGGAAGCGGAAGCTACAGCTCCCAGCAGCATGGAGCCGCATGCGATACCTAAATCTGTAGAGTTGTAGTATAGACTGTTGGCCGTTCCGTGCCGTTCGCTGGGCGAATCCCGCAGCATCCAGGCTTGGAGCGTCGGCTGAATGGAACCGAAGCCAAGTCCATACAGCAGCGCAGCAGCAATCAATACCGGCAAGCTGCTTGAGAACGACAGCACGGTAAGTCCTGCGAAGAGCAGCAAAGCACCTGGAATGACAACCGCAGCATGTCCCTTCCTATCGAATATTCGTCCGGAAATAGGTCTAATAATAAGAATACTTGCAGCATTAAAGAGGAAGAATAGACCGATATTCTCAATGTGTACTTCCTTGCCGAACAGGGCAATGAAGCTTAAGAGAGCGCCGTAAGTAATTCCGATGAACATGTTCAGCAGGGCTGGCAACAGAATTTGGCTGACACGAAAAGATGGGCTGTCCAGTGTTCGTCGTTTATCTTGATCGACTGTGTCCGTCCGGCCTGAATCAGCAGCAGAAGCAAGTTTAACGCCATCGCCGGTCCGGTCCGAACTCTTCTTGTTCACAGCTGACTTAAGCGTCGCTGGAATAGATCGCGTACCAAACAGCAGCGGTACCATAACGGCAATTACAATCGCACCGAATATGCTTAATGGAGCGAACCCATATCCATCCATCATCGATAAGCCTATAATGGGGCCGAACGACATCGCAAGACTGGTCGAGAGGCCAAAATAACCGATTCCTTCCCCAATTCGACTGCGGGGGATGATCTGGGAGACCAGCGTTGGCATGATGGTGCTTGTCATCCCAAAGCCAACGCCGAAGCCAACGCGAATCAGCAGCAGAACCGTAACCGAGTCGGCCAAAGGATAAGCAAGCGAGGTGACCGTCGCAATACCAATTCCGGTTAACAGGAGCACGTTCCGATGTATTTTTGTCATCAAGGCAGCAGTGAGAAAACGAGATGCAATGGCAGACAAGGCAAATAGGCTTGTGACCAAACCGACAGTGACATCTCCAGCCTGGAACTGATCTTTTACATAGCTCGGAAAAGGGGAAAGCAGCATCTGTACGCTAAGGAACAACAGGAAGTAACATAACGTTATGATAACAAAAGTTTTCGTCCATAAAGGCGGAGTGAGTTGTTGCAGCTCTCGTTGCTTTGACATAGTTTCGCGGTTCATCTCCTATTCCTGATCGATCAGACGGTCGACATTCTCGTTGATCCGCATTAACAGACTTAGCAGTAGATTATACTCCTGGGATGTAATGCCGTGAGCAGCGTCTTCTACAGTTTGGCTTTCAATGGGCACGGTTTGTTTGATCAGCTCTTGGCCCGCTGCTGTCATATGGATGAGGAAGGACCGGCGGTCTGTTTTTCCTTTTTTTCTTATAATGAAACCCTTGGCTTCCAAAACATCCATGATGCGTGTTGTGGTAGGTCTGTCTTTGCCGGCAAGCTCTGCGATATCCTTCTGAATCATTCCGTTATTCTCGCCAATGCAATAAAGTACGATCCACTGCTCAGGCGTTATGTCATAGGGCTTCAGTCTGGATGTGAAGAGCTGGGATAGTTTGCGATAGGTGACCCCCAGATTGAAGCCGGCCGAATGTTGAAGCGCATTGGATGGTTTGGGATGTAGTGGCATCTTGTAACCCTTTCCTGATAAAATAGTTAGTATGACAATTATATTTAAGACAACTAATATTGTCAAAGTTGTAATTATTCCTGCATCCCTAAAAGCAACAAAAACAAGCAAGCCTGTCCATAAGGCTTGCTTGTTCAAATTCGAGCGCCTCTATGGGCTCATTCATCCCAATGCGGGCAACCTAAACCATCAAATGTTTGTACGGTGCATAATCAATTTGCTGTTTCTCGAGAAATTTGATCAGGCTGGCGTAATCGCGCTTCGGTGTTGCCAGGATGTAACCCTCGATGCAATGCTGCTGAGTGACTTCCTTAGCCCCTTGCTCCAGAGCAACCTGAGCGATCCGAGCGGCAATTGAGTGACGTGCGATATCGCGGAAGGGACCAGGTACTGGAGAAACGAGCAGCTCCAAAAAGCCCTTTGAATCTTCGGTCCACATATGGCGAGACGTATCGACGTAATAATTTTGCCAATCGAGCTTCGATTTACCGTCTGCCTTGGGCAATGTTTTCATAAATTTGCGGAACATGAAGTACCCGCCGATGGACATGAAGAATAATAGAATCGCAGCCCAGAAGACCATGACGATTGCAAAATTTTCGGTAGACATAATAAGCACCTCGGATAGAAGCAGAGTATATTTGGGTCCAATACACTAGAATTATACCCCATTCGTAGATTTATTTGTAGTTTCGTATTAAAATAGGTGGAAGCGAACCAAGAAGGAGTGATTAGCAAATGTTGAAGATTGGCTCTCATGTTTCTTTTTCAGATAAAGGGTTGTTGAATGCTGCTAATGAAGCGGTATCTTATGGTTCAAGTACGTTCATGATCTACACAGGTGCTCCGCAGAACACGCGCAGAAAACCGATTGAAGAGCAGTTTATTGCCGAAGGCAGAGAAGTGATGGACAAGCATGGTATCGGTGAAATCGTTGT
>JARBUQ010000187.1 GCA_029239545.1 Paenibacillus sp. | reverse complement strand
TGAATCCGGTGCAGCTGACTCGCCAGTTTCAGCGCATATTCGGCGTCTCCCCCTCCCGCTACCTCATCTCGATCCGCATGGAGACAGCCAAAAAGATGCTGATCGAGACGGATGAGACGATCGAGCAGATCGCCATACAGTGCGGGTACGAGAACGGGTTTTATTTCAGTCGCATGTTTACCAAATATACAAGGATGAATCCTTCAAATTTCCGTAAAATACACAAGGCAGTTTCCCCTTGATCAGTGGAGTTTCGATCTGAATTCACTAAAACTTAGAAAATCGACATCAACAAACGAAGGATCCGACCGGGAATGTCCGGTCAGATCCTTCGTTTGTTGAGTTTCAGTTGGCATATAGGAAAGCAAAGGGTTCACCTTGTACGAAGTGGACCCTTGGGTAGCTCTTACGACAGCCTATAACAAGCTTATAGCATCTCCGCTCTTAGATGACCGATATACTGCATCTATAGTGCGCTGCAGCTCATACGCCTGACGCAGCGTGGTGCGCGGTGCCCTTCCATCCCTGACAGCACCGGCAAAATCAAGCAAAAGTCTTCTCTGCAGCTCGGCAAACGTCTCTGCACCAGACCATACCGTCACCGGCTTCACTTCATCCTTGTCATATTGATATAGGAGCACTTCGTTGTTAGCCCCAGGGACGACACGGAATTTGAGTGTGCCTCGATCTCCAGAGATCTGCCATGCAGCCTCCTCCGGCCCAATCGTATACTCCCCCTGCTCGATGAGCACTACAGGGGCATCTGCTCCCTGACAAGTAATAATCGCCGCACTATGCGTCTCTCCCACGGAGCCTTCAACTACATGGTCGTTGAACATCAGTGGTATTCCCCACACTCGACCGGACACCGACTGGACCGAATGCTTCCAACCGGTAACGCCGAACATATAGTCCAGAACATAGGTTCCAAGGTTCGTCAGATTCCCTCCCCCATTCAGGGCAGGGTTCAGTCTCCACGGAGGCGGCAGCTTCTCCGGCTTTGGCTTTGCGGCTAGTATCCATCTGCATGAGATCGTTCGCAGTGTACCCAGCTTCCCTTCCTCCAGAACTGCCCGCACCGCTTCTGCCGAGTCCGAGAATCTCAGACGGGAAGAACAGCTCGCTGCTACGAGGCCCTCGGAGGCTTTGATTAACTGCTCAACCTCTTCCAACGTAATCGCGATCGGCTTCTCCAGCAATCCGTGCTTGCCCTTTGCAAAAGCATGCAAAGCAAGCTCGGTCTTAAAGCCCGCAGGCGGAATAGCGAATATAACCGCTTCTACATTCGGGTCTTCAATCAATGCTTCTGAGGAGGTGTACGACGCAGGAACCGAGAATTCAGCCGCCGTATCCTTTGCTACCTGCTCATTCCTATCCGCAACAGCAGTAATCGCAATGGAGGATTCGCCCTTGGCCGCATTCAAATATACACGACCCATGACGCCGCAACCAATAATACCGATCTTTATCACTCTATCCATTGTTTTAAACCCGCCTTTATTTGGAAAATCGTTGAAGCCATATTATTAATTAAAATTCAGTCCCCGTGCGGTCCTTCTGATAGTTGCCTGGGGTATATCCTGTTATTTTCTTGAAAATACTTATGAACGTTTTGCTATGAACAAATCCGACCTGCTCAGCAACATCCTGAACAGTGGTATGACCTTGCCCCATCAGACGCGCTGCCTGCTCTACTCGCACGGAATTGACGTAATCCACGAACTTGACGCCATATTCTTCTTTGAATAACCGGCTGATCGAACTGGGATGCAGCCGGAACGCCTCTGCCAGCATAGATTGAGACAAATTAGGATCATTGTAATGCTCATCAATATATCGTTTTATATCCTGCATAATAACTCGATTGTTCTTGGAATCTCTCCATTCCTGGATGCGTCCTGATACAGCTTCAAGGGTTTCCTTCAGAACTAAACCGATATCCGACAAAGTCTCCCCTTTGTTCATCGTCATCTCCAGGCGGGAGTTCGCCTTGAGCCAAACACTTTCCAGCTCAGCGGGCAGGTCACTCATCTTATGCTGGACATGGAATAACAAGACGAATAACAGATTCCTAACCTGCTCCCCATTAAAGGAGCCGGTTTGTAAAGTTCTAATGAATAACTGGAGCTCGTGTACCCAACTGCGTTCGCCTACACGCAAGGATCTGCTAATTTCTTCGATTCTCTGCAACTCTTGAACCATACCACGCTGCTCGCTGTCAGGCAATACATTCTGGGTAATAATCCGATTCAAGCCAAGTGATACTTTATAAGAAAGAGCCCTGCGCGCCGTCTGGAAA
Organism: Paenibacillus sp.; assembly: GCA_029239545.1. GTDB lineage: Bacteria > Bacillota > Bacilli > Paenibacillales > NBRC-103111 > Paenibacillus_AA. The sequence continues at coordinate 5,817 of JARBUQ010000187.1, read as the reverse complement.
GAAACCGATACCGCTTCAATCCGTTCAACGGCAACTCCGACTGAGATCGTCACTGTAAAAGGAAGATCCTGTTCTGTCCATAAACGGAAATTCTCCAGCACCTCTTCGAGTCGATCCTCCGGTTCTTGCCCTTCCTCTAGCATCACAATAGCACCTAATTGGTTTTCAGTAAGCCATTCCGTAGTGTAGGAAATTCCTTCGTCTGCTAAGCGCCTATCCAGAGAAGATTGGAAGGCTTCTTTCATAAGTCCAATTTCATGCTCCGGATACAAATTGGATAGCTCCGACAAGTAACGGTCTATCTCGATCAGAACTGCTGTTGGATGCCTTTCTAACTGCAGTCCGAACATCTCCTCTTCCTTAGCGCCATAGAAAGATGCCGTCTCGAATCGCCCCTCGGCTAATCGCCTGAATTGATGCTCTCTTTTGAATTTAAGGTTTTTGGCATTTTCCTGCTGCAGCTGGTTGGAATGATCCCATAGATTATCAAGTGCTCTTCCTATAGCATGGAACTCATCCTTTTTCCCTTCATTCATGGCATCATTCGACTTGGCTATGGAGAACGTCCCAATCTGCGTAATTAGCGACTGTACAGGGCGGTAATGTCTCCGAGTAGCATACACAATCCATGCCAAGCCAAAGAAAATACAGACGACTCCCAACGATATTGAAATGTACAATACAGGCTCCGCCCAACTGAGCATACCTGGCTGAAGGACACCGCTCTCCATGGTCCAGCCTGTGTATTTCATCGGCGCTGTAGCCAGCTTCCTACGCTCCTTGCCGTCGTCATCCATAGTAAATGTAGACCCAATAATTCCGCCGTTAGCATCTATAATTCTAAGATAACCGATTGTTGTGTCCACGGATTGACTAAGCAGTCTCTGCAGGGTAGCAACATTAATCTGAGCTACGAATAACCCCTGGGTTCGCAGATGCGAGATTCGAGCGAGCGAGATGACCTCTTTACTGCCAGTAGCGTAGAGGGGGGATACTAACGTTCTGCTGTCTCCCCATACGAATCTGGAATCAGACTTTATCTTATCCTCAATATAGGCTTTATCCGGGTGGCTCTTAATATCTCTAACAGAAGTTGTCTCCAATACAGAACCATCCTCTGGCTTCACCAAGTATAACGATTCAATTAAAGGAAAGCGGGTCTGAAACTCATTCAAAGTGCGAGCTGCCTCATAGGAGGAGAAATACAAATAATCATTCGGTTCATTATAATAACCGGAGATGGTGTCTTTATTAATCATTTGGGCCATGGCATCATCGATGCTGCGAAGTGATTGTTCGATCGTCTGTGCAGCGTTTTTGGCAACGGTTTCATTAGATTGAATGGAGGATTGTTCTGACAGCTGGCGAACAGTAAGAAACAGGATTAACAACAAAGTAAGACAAACCGCCAAGAATACCGGCATATAAGAAAACAACATCCGGTAGAACCAGTTCCGCTTCATTTCCTCATCCTCCTCCCAAACGTATGGGATAAACCCACTTGTTCGTCAAACCCATGACCCTATTATTCCCTGTGAAGTGCCCTACGTCAAGGTTTTAATAGCGGTTTCAAAATTGGGGCATCCTGCAAAAACGGTCTATTTTCAATTTGCGCCAACCTCGATTATGCTGACTAGGCAAGAGTAAGACCACTCAAAATGCTTAAGGGGGAATAAGAACCAAATGATCAAAAAAACAGACAAATTCAGAAAAATGAAAGTGCTTACCTCGGCAACGCTGGCATTGGCTGTACTAAGTGCTTGCGGTGACTCAGGCAGCACAAACACCTCTAGCCCAACTCCTGCAGGAACCGGAACTGCAAATGCATCTGCAAAGCCGACCAAGGAGCTTTTGAACCTGAGGATCATGATTGATGGTCCAGCAAATGCAACATTGCCTAAAGGCGATGAAGATTTCGTTAAGAAAACGATTGAAGAGAAATTCAATGTTAAGCTCACTGTAGACTACATGGCGCTAGGACAGGATTATATTAACAAGCTCAATGCACAGCTAACTGCCAATGATCCACCAGATATGTGGCGTGATGCAACAGGTGATGGCGGACAAAAATATGCATTAGACGGAATCCTTGGTGAAATCGACAAATTTGTTAGCCCGCAAACGATGCCTAACTATTTCAAATACTGGGTAGATGAGACGACCTACAAAAACTATCAGATTCAAGGAAAAACATATCGCGCTCCAGTACCATACAGCAAAGAATTGTATCGTGCTTGGTATATCCGCAAAGATTGGCTCGACAAGCTGAATCTGCAGGTTCCTAAGACTTACGACGAATATATAAATGTTCTCAAAGCATTCACGTTCAATGACCCTGATGGAAATGGCAAGAAAGATACCTATGGGTTCACGACTGCTGCAGGCGGCGATGGAATTGGACTTGATTGGCCGGAGTATTGGAAAGCCGGACTCATCTACGCCAGCTACGTGAAAGACGACGGGACGTTCGTAGATATGCAGACAGATCCAAAAGTGGAACAAGTGTTGACCGATATATCCAAAGTAATTGCTGAAGGCGTTGTCGATCCCGATTGGTTCCTAAATAAAAGTCCACAGCACATAGATAAAGCAGCGCAAGGCAAAGTAGGCGTCATTATGTCGGCTGCCAAGGATTTCGCCTTTGACTCGAACCCACAAAGCATACAGTCCAAGACTAAAGCTTTGTTTCCGAATGCAAACTGGGTCCCATTCACACCATTCGGAAGTCAACCTATTCAATCCGGAATTGCTCCAGGATCACCCGTTCTTTTCCACAAAAATATAGTGGAGAAGTCTCCAGAGAAGGTTGCCCGTAGTGTAGAGATCCTTGACTGGCTGGCAAGCGAAGAAGGCTACCTGCTAACACATTACGGAATTGAGAACAAGCATTACACGAAGAATGGCAAAACGATAACCCTTTTACCCGATGCTTATAAAGCTGACATCACGAACAAAGGTGATTTCCTAACGATCTGGGATTTCTTCACACCACTAACACCAGCTGTTTTTGGCTTGAATGTCATAGATCCTAATCAAACAGATCGCGATCGTCAGATTGAGAAAACACTCTTAGGCTTACCTTCCTACCGATACAATGGTACTAGTTTGATTGCTCCTGATGGCTTTGACTTGGGTACGTATCGTAAGCGCCAACGCGAACTGCAAGCGAAAGCGATTTTCGAAGATAAATCAGGTAAGAATTGGCCTGCATACCGTGAAGAGCTAATGGTTAAATATAAAGGGCAAGAACTGCTTGATCTTTATACCAAGCAAACGAAGGCTGCATTAGGAATTAAATAATGTACAAGGACTCCCCCATTCAAGGGGGAGTTATTTCCATTGGTATAGAATGTTCGTTTCATTTAGTACGATTGTGATAATTTCATGAACTATAGTCCAAAGATTTCGGACTTCTAATTCGTTATGATTGCAGTTGAAGGAAGGTGCTCAATGAACAGACTAGCACAAGTAGGCGTTCTCCTGGATCGTGAAGCAGCTCAAGCACGATGGGCAAAAGGCGAGAACGTATTCGAAAAATTTATTAGCGAAGTATTAGAACATGCAGGCATTCCATTTCAGTGGCTGCATGCTGGAGAAGAGCTTGCCTCCAGTCAGCTTGACGTCGTTATTGTTGCATTAGAACCCGCTTCTACTGATTCACTTAAACAACTGTGGACCTATGCTGAAGGTGGCGGCCTGCTTGTTTCCTTCTCTGGATTAAACCACTTCGCCAATCGGCTGGGCTGTGAGGTCCATCCAAGTACGGGTCCCGGATATGCTACGTTGCCGGATACCCTAGGAGACACAAGACCTCTGCGGTATATTCAAGCTGCTTCCTGGAGCAGTATCCATACTTCAGATTCAGATCTGTCAGATCCAGCCGAGTCTTTTGGTGTCCTTAGAGAATCTTCCTCTTCAGAGGCGCCTCGACTTGGCGCTGCGTTGCAACGCTTTCCAATCGGCCGCGGCGCCCTCCACCGCTGGGCTATCAACTTGCCAGCCACATGGGTAGGATTGCAGCAAGGGACACAACCGGTCACCCAAGACGGCATACCTGCTCCGGATGGAACAGGGGCCATTGATGACCTCTTATTGAAGGCCGATGACGGCTTCGAATTGGATTGGAGCATGGATCGCGCTCAGACTGAAACTGGATATTCTTATTTTCCTCACCCCTACTCTGACTTATGGAAAGAAGCGGTCATCAAACATTTGCTGAATGAGACCGTTAAGCTTGGTCTGCCGCTGCCATTCATTGGGTACTGGCCGGATGGGATTGAGCAGGTAGCCATGATCTCTCATGATAGCGACCGTAACGTAGACGAAACTGCCGTCACAACATTAGAAGTATTGAAGGAATGCGAGGTTCGCAGTTCTTGGTGTATGTTGGAGCCGGGTTACAGTCCCTTCATTTATGAGCAGGCACTTGCGGATGGTCATGAGTTGGCCTTCCATTATAATGCTATGGAAGATCAGAATGGCAAGTGGGGGGAACAAGAATTCATTCGTCAATTCGATTGGCTGAAGCAAGCCACAGGGCTGGAACAATTCACATCCAACAAAAATCACTACACTCGTTTTGAAGGATGGGGAGAACTGTTTCAGTGGTGTGAGCGGCATGGAATTCAAGCGGATCAGACTCGAGGACCGAGCAAAAAAGGCAATATTGGCTATTTGTTCGGTACATGCCATCCCTACTTCCCGATCGCTTACTGGGATGAGCAGAACCGACCTTACGACGTACTTGAGATCGGCTTCTTAACCCAGGATCTGGATCATAATCTGCTGGCAGACAGCAGTGTTCTAGTCCCCTTTCTTGAGCAGGCAAAGCGTGTTAACGGAGTTGCCCATTTCTTATTTCACCAGTTCCATATTCACAATCAGCTTAATGTAAGAGATGCCCTTCGTAAAGTGGTCCACACTGCCAGAGAGTATGGTTTTACATTCATGACTGGTAAGGAGATCAACGATTGGGAGCGTGCAAGGCGCAAGCTTCGTATAACAGGAATGAACGCTTCGGGTGAAGTAGAACTTGCAGGCATGTCTACGGATAAACAAAATCGAGAGGCTGTAGTGTGGATTCCGGTTATAGATAGCGAGGCCAGCTTTGATATGACGCAAACGGACTATAAATTTGGCATTCTTTGCAGGAAACAGAAGGTAGCCTTTAACAGGTGAATGAGAAAGCTTGAAGAACAGTCGCTTATCCAGCGCCTGTTTTTTTTCATTCCGTACGATTGTGATGATTTCATGAACTATAGTACAAAGATTTCAAACCGCTAATTCGCTATGATTGCAATGAAAGACACTAAAGGAGGTTGGATGATTTGTTATCCATGAAAAAGCTTTTTGTTAGTCTTCTCACCCTTGTTTTGTTTGCAGGCTTCATGTACAACAGCACACCCACCGTGCAAGCAGGCTTCAATGAGCTGCCTTTGACTGTGAGCAACAACGGATTTGAAGAGCCTTTGCCAGTAGCTGGAATAACAGGATGGACCCTCGTTCATAGCGGCGGAGTTGCTTCGGTATCAGACGACCAGCAGTACAGAGGAGTTAATAGTCTTAAGCTGGCAGACAGCTCTGCAAGCATGGCTTTAAGTATGGAAAGCGATAAGATTGCTGCCCTTACAGGCATGGTTTACGAAGCTGAAGCACAGGTTTATGCGGTTTCCGGAAGCGCGCGGTTATACCTGAGATTCTGGGACCAAGCCTTGAATATACTTGGCTCCTCCTACACCGCTTCTTCCGAAACCGAGCTTTGGGAGGAAGTAAATGTAAGCGAGACTGCACCTGTTGGCACAAAATTTGTAAGCGTTC
>JARBUQ010000002.1 GCA_029239545.1 Paenibacillus sp. | reverse complement strand
GTTCGAGAGACGATACCATTCCCAAGGCTGCTGAATCGATTATATCCATAAGAGGGGAACGGTTAGATGCGAAGAGAGGAACAAGGCAAGTGGGCACTATTAGGACTTACAGCTGCGCTTCGTGAAGGATCAGTGGCCATACCTGCTTTGCTGCTGCAATCCTATTCAGCTTTGAAGCTATCTGAGACCGAAGTAATGCTGCTTATCCATTTGATTGCTTTCCGCGAAAAGGAAGGCAAAGAATTTCCAACATTAGATGAGCTTGAATCCAGAATGAGCGCACCGCCGGCAATCGTTGCAAAAGCCATGCAAAGACTGGTTCAACAACAATTCATCCAGATTGACGAAGAGATTGATCCGGTAACAGGTGTTCTTTCCGAGAAATATAACTTGCTTCCGCTGTATAAGAAGCTGGCTGTTCGTTGGACTGAGCAGCGACAGGAGGAGCAAGCGCAAGCCCTGCAGAAAAGTGAAGCGGACAAGGATATATTTTCGGTATTTGAGAAGGAATTCGCGAGACCCTTAACTCCGATGGAATGTGAGACCATTTCCCAATGGATCGATCAGGATCACTATCCCCAGCCATTAATATTGGCAGCATTGAAGGAATCCGTGTTTGCAGGCAAGCTGCATTTCAGATATGTGGATCGCATTTTGTTGGAGTGGAGTCGTAACCGCGTATTCACGCTGGAACAGGCCAGAGAATACACTCAAAACTTCCGCGGGGGCAGATCCCTGACGAAGTGATGATAGTTATATTGAGATCAATATCAAGCCGTTTTAGGAGCCTTTTCAATAGGCTCCTTTTTGTTATTCTCAGATTAAGGATAAAATTCCTTCTCCATGCAAATAATGAAGCGGTATCTACTCTGCATATTTTGGAGGTTGATCGATAATGGCTCCATTCTCGTGGTCGAGGAAGAAGAAGGTTGTTCGAAGACGTTCATATCAGAAGGCTTCCTCTCAATCGGATGAGAGTACAGCTTCCGGACAATCCAATTCCAATAAGAAGAACGACAACTCCAAAGAAATTAATACAAGCATAGAGGATACTATTGAGTATATTTCACAGTTATTAGGTGAGAATGATGATTTCGTCGTGCGTAGGTTCAAAGTAATGGGCAGTGCATCGGCGGTTGTTGTGTTCTTCTCCCATATGACGAACAATACGCAGCAGGAAGTGCTTAAGCCTTTGATGACCATTGGAAGCCGAAGAGAGCAGGCTCCGCTTGAAGGCGATGAATTGAGGGATATGCTCCTTAACGATTTTCTGTATCCGAGTGACGGTGTTACAGAGAAGAAGTGGAGCATGCTTGTTGAAGGCATTTTGGGCGGCAGAACGATCATTCATGTTGAAGGCATGGAAGAGGCGTTTATGTTCGACACAAGAAATATTGACAAGCGAGCTATCGATCAACCTCAGACAGAGCAGGTGATCCGAGGGCCACGTGAAGGATTTATCGAGGTACTGTGCACCAATATCGCATTGATGCGGTATAGGCTGCAAACGCCGGATTTTATTGTGAAGACAATCAAACTAGGCAAATTAACACGTTCGGATGTGGCCATTTGTTATATAAACGGGATCGTCAATCCTTCTTTGGTGGAAGAAGTGAATAGACGCCTGAGTATCATCGAAATAGATGGAATTATGGATTCCGGTTATTTGGAGCAGTTCATCCAGGACAATCACTTCACTCCTTTTCCGCAAATTCAGAATACGGAACGCCCCGATAAAGCGGTTGCCAATCTGATAGAAGGTCGTGTCGTCCTGTTAGTAGAAGGCTCGCCCATTGCCTTAATATTACCGTCCGTTTTCACCCAGTTTTATCAGACTGCTGAGGATTATAATGAACGATTCCTGCTTATGAGCTTCATCCGGCTTGCGAGATTGCTGGCGCTTGTGTTCTCACTCATATTCCCATCCCTCTATGTAGCGATCATTTCCTTCAATCCGGAATTAATTCCGACGGAATTTGCTGTTGCCGTATCCGGAGGAAGGGCAGGTGTACCGTTTCCCTCTGTAATCGAAGTGCTTATTATGGAGGTCTCGATGGAAGTGCTTAGAGAAGCAACGATTCGTCTTCCTCAGCAGGTCGGGGGTGCACTATCGATCGTTGGTGTTCTGGTAGTAGGTCAAGCGGCGGTATCTGCCGGATTCGTCAGCCCCATAACCGTTGTAGTTATTGCATTAACAACGATTGGTTCGTTTGCTACACCTGCTTATAATGCAGCGCTTGCTCTGCGTTTGTTAAGGTTCCCGCTGATCATTATATCTGGCGTTTTTGGATTGTATGGTGTAATGCTCGGTCTGATTCTGATTGTGAATCACATGTTGTCCTTGCAATCGTTCGGAGTGCCATATCTTAGTCCGATCGTTCCGGGCAATTTCCAGGGAATGAAAGATACGTTGATCCGGTCTCCGCTCTGGTGGCTTAAAAGACGACCTACTATGCTGCACACAATGGAGGATACCACGGTTGCGGAGGATCAATATGAGAATATGCGTGATGCCAAGAAAAACGTACTTGAGCCGAAAGGTGATTCAACAACGGTAGGAGGAGACAAGAATGGTAAAGCCTCGTCAAATAACGGCGATTCAGACGGCGGTCATCATATTTAGCACCGTTATTGGCGTAGGAGTTCTTTCGTTGCCTCTCTTTGCCTCAAAAGCAGGTAATACGGGCGCGCCGCTGGTTACCTTAATGGGAGTCCTTTTTGCCTTAGTCTCGCTTATGATTCTTATCAAGCTGGGACAGAGGTTCCCTCGTTACTCCATAGTAGAGTACAGTGAGATCATTGTTGGCAAGTGGGTGGGGAGGTTAGGCAGCGTACTCATCATTTTGTTCTTCGCAGTCCTTACGTCCCTTGCTGCTCGCGAATTCGGAGAAGTGGTTGTAACATCGGTGCTGAAGAAGACGCCGCTTGACATTACGGTTATTGTCATGCTGCTGCTCGCCGCTTTTTCAACCCGCAACAACATAACGACCTTCGCTTACATCCATCAATTTTATTTTCCTGTTGTCATGCTGCCGGGATTGCTTATTATCGCCTTATCACTGAAAAATGCAAATGTACTTTTTCTGCAACCTGTCTGGGGAAGTGGTAATATTTTTAAAATGTTGGACGGCAGTATGACAGTGGCTGCTTTGTTCCAAACGTCCTTTGTAGTCACTATGGTTATACCATCAATGCGTAATCCAATCAGGGCTATGAAGGCTGGGATTTGGGCAATTCTGATGAGCGGCGGTTTGTACATTCTGATTGTAATTGCAGCTGTATCTGTTTTTGGACCGGAGGAGACGAACAAGCTGTTATGGCCTACGCTTGAGCTAGCCAAGACTACCTCGCTCCCAGCGAACATTCTCGAGCGAGTTGATGCAGCCTTTCTTGCAGTATGGGTAACCGCCGTATTTACGACGCTGTTCTCCAGTTATTATTTCACCATCCATACTCTGAGCAAGCTGCTCAAATTAAAGGATCACAAAATGTTTTCTATGCTGCTGCTCCCATTTGTGTTTACCATAGCCATGCTGCCACAGAACGTACTGCAGATGTACTTGATCATCGTCCGAGTCGGCCAAATCGGTCTGTTGATTACGATGGTTTATCCCTTACTGTTACTCATCTTGGCTGTGGTACGCAAAAAAAGGGGGGATTCGAATGAACATCAAGCTTCTACCACAAACCCGTCCCATAGCGAAAATCAGGCAAACAACGCTTAATAAGCTGCTTCTTACCTTCCTAGTATTTCCTGGACTGCTTATTCTACTGACAGGCTGCTGGGATAGGCTGGAGATCGAGGAGCGGGCCTTGATCCTTGGAATTGGAATTGATATGGCTGAACCGGGATCCGCCCAGGAGGAAGGAAATATTTCACATATCGACGATTCCATCCCTTCTCCGGCAGGGGAAATGATCAAAATTACGGCTCAGATAGCGATTCCTGGACGAATTCCGCTTGGTCCTGGTGAGGGAGGCGGTGGATCGGGTCCTGGGCAGAAGCCCGTATGGGTATTATCGGTTGTTGGACATACCGTAGATGATGCATTGAACAACCTGCAGCAGGAATTAGCGGATCGGATGTTCTATGGTCATCTCCGTATTGTTGTTGTATCCAAGAAATTTGCTGAACACGGTATGGTTGCTTTAAGTGATTATATGAGAAGAACTCCGGAAATCAGACGAACTACCTGGATGGTCGTATGTGAGGATGATGCGGAGAGCTTGATGAAGATGGCTCCTCAATTGGAGCGGGTGCCTTCGCTCTATTTGTTGGCTACAATGGATCATTCTGTTCGGATGGGTAAGCTTCCTAACGCGTTTGTCGGAACATTCTGGGTCGCGGATTCCGCACTCGGCATGGAGCCATTTTTGCCCTATGTGAAGCTTGTCGAGAACGGCAATATGCAAATAGCTGGACTTGCTTATTTTGTAAACGAGAAAATGGTTGGGACAACAGAGCCTCTTGAAATTGGTGCTTATATGGGGATAATGGGTTTAAATCCAGGGGGATACAGCGCGATTACGACTATTCCGGGATCCGATACTTCCGTTATGTATCAAGTGACTCACAGAACCTCGAGAATTGATATGACGATCAAAAACGGAAAACCGGAATTTTATGTCAAGATCAGCAACGAAGGCAACCTAAGGGAGAAGACAAGCGAGAAGATCAGGATTTCGAACCGTGTTCTTAGTGAAGTTGAAAAGCAGCTTGTAGAAAATGGGACAAAAACGTATGTCCAGCTAATTAAAAAAACACAAGCGAAGTCTTCCGATATATTTGGTTTCGGGGAATATATTCGCGCTAAAGAGCCGGCTTACTGGAAGAAACATATCGGAACCAAAGAGAAGTGGCAAAAGATGTATAAAAATATCGATATTAAAGTGGAGACCGGTTTTCAAATTCGCAGAATCGGCGGAAAAACTACTTAATACACAAAAAACGCAATTGACTTATATATTCGGAAATGTGCAATAACAGGAGGTGCGAGCAGGATGGGAAGCGGATATATAGGCTATTTAAATTATATTACTGTTCTCTTTCTCGCATCTGGAGGTTATATATTGTGGTTAGATGTGCGGAACTACATGAAGAAAGATTCCAAGAGGGAGAAAAAAGCGTCGCAGTGGTCGGCCTGGATTAACATTTCGCTTGGGCTCCTTATGTTGATAGGAAGTTGGTTCTATAAGCGTTATTATTGGTGAGTGAATACAAAACCTCTGAAGCATAGCTTCAGAGGTTTTTGGTGTCGTTTATCGTTTTAATTGCTCCCAGCGGTAAACATATTCAAAGAGGAATTCGAACGCTTCCAAGTTGCGTTTGGCTTCGAAGGCGTTCGCCCCCCAAGCGTAAATCCCATGCTTGCGAAGAACGATACCGGGAATGGATGGATTCAGGCTGCCTTCTACAAGGGCTGCGATCTTGGGAATGTCAGAATAATTCGGAAGAATCGGAACCTCAACACTTGCTTCATCCTCCCAAATATTAAACGCTTTGATCAACTCCACACCTTGAACAGGAATACTGCCGCGTTCGGCGAAGAGCTCCGAAACTATATTATTGAACACGGAATGGATGTGGAATATAGCTCCACAGCCTGTTAGCCGATAAATTTCACAATGAATTAATGTTTCGGCAGACGGTTTAAGGGAGGTCGGTTCAAGTGGTTTCCCTGATTCATCTACAAGCAAGAAATCCTCAGGTGTGTGCACGGATTTATCTTTGCCGCTAGCTGTTATGGCGAAGGCGAATTGATCTTGATTGAAATCTCCTACACGGATGGAGAGGTTGCCGCTAGTTCCGGGAAACCAACCTTTATTTGCGAATGTTGTCTTGATCTCGCGCAGCTCGCTGTAAGCAAGCTGCTTGAGCTCCAAATTAGGCAGGGGTCTGCTCATTCTAAAGCTCCTCCTTTGCGAATTTGTAATTCATGAATTACATCATGAAAGCTGGTGAAGGGTACGAAAGGAATCTTCACTTCCTTGCACTTCTCTTCCAGATGGGAGCGGGCAAATACAGTATCTGCAAGCTTGGCCCCTTCAAAATCGGTGATGCTGTCCCCGATAAGGATTCGCTCATAGAGGGTTGACGGAAAACGGCGAATAATTGTCGTCTTGCACATCCCGCAATCCACCTGGCAGAACTCATCACAAGGATGAGGCCATTCAATTGTAATGTTAGTTTCAGCGAAGCTGCTGCCATTGCAGTAAATATGGCTTGGGTCAATTGGATATGGAGCGAGCAGGGGATAGACGAAGAAATCGATTCCACCGCTCGTCACGTAGAATGTAATATTGTGCTCGCGGCAATATTCCAGCAGCTCTGGGAATCCTTTGCGAATGACTGCATTATGGATGGCATAATGAACAATCGCTTCCTTCCTCGAGGAAGGAAGCAGTCTGAACATAGTGCCAACACCTTCTCGGATGCTGATGGAACGATCCAGAATCTGTGTCACAATGTCGCTCCAGCCTGGAGGGTCAAAGTGCTTCATAATTGCAACTATATTATCATTCTCGGTGATCGTGCCGTCGAAGTCGCAGAATATGACCTGTTGTTTGGTCATGAGCGAATCCCCCATAGCTCAGTAGCTGCCTTCAATTCCAGATTGGAAGATGACAATGCAGCCTCAGCAAGCGGAACTCCGTTTATTGTAGCTTCTATGGCTTGTCTGAATGCTTGTCCTCCTGCAGCGGTGCCCATAGGATGCCCATGGATTCCTCCGCCTGCATTCACCACTACATCGCTACCGAAGTCACGCAGAATGAGCGGTACAAGTCCCGGGTGAATTCCCGCAGAGGGAACAGGAAAGCTTGGACGAAGAATAAACGCATGTTCGGCTGAAACTTCTGCTTTGTCCGAAGTATCCTCCGTGGATGCAGCGTTGCCTTGATATAAGTATTCGGTATTCAATTGTTCGGTCACGAGCGCATGTTGAATAGCCAAATTCTCTTCACGCGGCATGACTACAGAGCCGTAAGGTGACGGGAACAGGACCAGGTCAGCTCCTGCCAGTCGCATCAGCTTGCCGAGCAGCACAGATGCAGCGATGCCGTAATGCGGCGACGGGTATAGAGCGCCGGCGAGAGCGGGGTGAGCGGCGATAGGAATGGTGATGCTCTTATCACTGCTCAGCTCATGCAGAACGTCGAAGCCGTAGGCTAGTACGTTGAAGAGCAGAGCGTTCGCGCCGGCATCAATCGCTTGCCTGGCCTGCGCAGCGAGCTTGGATGTCGGGCCTGTCAAGTTGACGGCATAGAGCAGCTTTTGCCCTGTCTCTGCCTGCGCTTGCGCCGCTGCTGCCATACATACTTCTACACGCTTGCCTATCGGAGTGAGCGGGTTCTCGAATAAAATCTCGTCATCCTTGATCAGATCAACGCCTCCAAGCGCTTGACCATAAAACTGCTCGCGCAGGGCGGTCAGATCGTGACCGATGACGGATTTGAAGATGCTCATGAGCAGTGGTCTGTCATGAACACCCAACAGGTTTCGCACGCCAGCTATTCCGAATTTGGGTCCCGAGAACCGGCTCATGAATGCTTCTGAAACATGAAGATCGATTAGCCGGATTCGTCCATCCATCGACAGCTTGCCGAATACGGTGACGAGTAGGGCGGGAATATCAGCACTGAAGTTAATGTCCGGGTATGCGATGCGAATATCGGCGTAACGTTCCTGTGACAGCTTGTTACTTCCGGAGGAATCTCCGGGTTCATGAATTTCCACGGATAGTACACGTCCAAGATGTTTGTCCATCTCGGCTTTTTTGGCATCCGGCAGATCGGTCCAACTGCCAACGGTTAAGCCGACGGCAATGGACAAAGCTTTCTTATGAAAGTCCGCCTTCTCATCGAAGCTTCTGTAAGTGGCCACACAATAGCTCATTGTCCCGATCCCTGCTTTCCTGCTTGCTGTGCATATTTCTCTGCAATCTCTGCTCCCATTTCCTGTGAGCGCTCTGCGGAGCGATGTACGGACTTGATTACGCCGGTACTGAATTGGTGGTCATCGAGTACAGCTATTGCGGCTTGGGTAGCCCCGTTAGGCGACGTTACCTTCCGGCGAAGCTCGGCAGGATCCTCGCCAGTTACACGAACCATCTCGGCTGCGCCGATTACGGTCTGTATAGTAAGCTCTCTGGCCGTCTCAGCAGTTAATCCTCCTCGAACGCCGGCTTCCATCATCGCTTCCATCATATAATATATATAAGCGGGCCCGCTGCCAGACACACCGGTGACGATCTCGAGAAGAGACTCCTCTACTACAACCGCACTGCCAACGGCGTTGAACAGGGCAAGGCCCATCTCGCGCTCATCTGTAGAAACGCCCGATGAGAAGCTGACGCCTGTCGCCCCTAGACCAATCGTACTGGAAGTATTGGGCATTGTTCGAATAATGTTGTACGATCCGCCAAGCAATGATTGTATTGTTGCTGTTGAAAGACCAGCTATGACGGACACTATAAGCTGTTTATCCGTTAACAGAGAGGACAGCTCAGCTATAGCGCCGCCTGCATCTTTGGGTTTCATAGCTAATACTACAATATCAGCTTCTCTGACAAAGCGGTCCTTCTCTGCTTGCCCTTCTGCTGTTGTTACACCGTAGGTTTGCTGCAATTGCTGTAAGCGCTCGTGATTATTACGATTGACCACACTGATTCGTTCTGCCGCGATGAATCCGCGTCCAATCAACCCGCGGAATAGTGCTTCAGCCATTGAACCAGCACCAACAAAACAAATATGACGATCGGATAACACGCTTGAGCCATTGATAGGATCATTAATCATTTGGGAACCCTCCTGAACATTGTAGGGGAATAGCAATTGTTTATCCGCGAACCTGACCATTCCCGACAATCGTATATTTGGTGGATGTAAGAGCAGGCAGTCCCATAGGTCCGCGGGCATGCAGCTTCTGTGTGCTGATACCGATCTCTGCTCCGTAACCGAATTCGAAGCCGTCAGTAAAGCGGATAGAGGCGTTATGGTAGACGGCAGCTGCATCGACCTCTTGAAGGAAACGCGCAGCTAACCCAGCATTCTCTGTCACGATACATTCGGAGTGGAGGGTTCCATAGGTTTCAATATGTGCAAGAGCTTCATCCAGCCCGCTGACCACCTTGACGGACAAGATCAAATCATTATATTCAGTACCCCAGTCTTCCTCGTCTGCTTCTTTCATCCAGGGCACCAACTGAAGGGAAGCCGGGCACCCCCGAAGCTCAACATCCAGCTCGCAAAACCGCTCAGCAAGCGCCGGCAGCTCACGCTCAGCGTAATCCTGATGGACCAATAACGTTTCCATGGAATTGCATACAGAAGGCCGCTGCACTTTGGCGTTAATGGCAATTGAAGTTGCCTGCTCGGGGATGGCCTCTTTATCGATATATGTGTGACATATCCCTTCACCTGTCTCGATCACCGGAACTGTAGCGTTTTTGATGACATTCTGAATCAGGGAACGACCGCCACGGGGAATGATAACATCTAATATTCCATTAAGAGTCAACATCTCATCCACGGAGGATCGATCAGACGTTACGATAAGTTGAAGAGCCTCTGGAGGCATGGATGTATGGGCCAGTGCAGCCTGCATAGTCTGCACGATACGCCGATTCGATTCCAGTGCCGCTGAGCCGCCGCGAAGTACTACAGAATTACCAGTTTTCAAGCACAAGCCTGCTGCGTCAACCGTCACGTTAGGCCGCGCTTCATAGATCATCCCGATTACACCAATCGGAACGGTCCATTTGCGGATGTGCAGGCCGTTAGGGCGCTCTGTATCTTCAATCATATGTCCGACTGGGTCTGGAAGCTCAGCGACTTCTCTTAATCCGTCTGCAATAGCTTCAATGCGCTTCTCATTCAAAGCGAGCCGATCAAGCAAGGAGGGGCTTGTTCCGTTGTCTCTCCCTCTTTGAAGATCTATTGCATTGGCTTCCATAATAGCGATACTGTCTGCAACAAGTGCATCCGCCATTTTTATTAGAGCCTCGTTTTTTTGTGTGGTTGTAAGGGACGCCATCTTTCTGGATACGGATTTGGCCAGGCTTGCTTTATCTTTAACTTCACTCATAGGATGGATCCTCCTTGATCATGATCATTAATGGTTGTTGATGAAGCAGTGGTAGAATGCGGAGCGAGTGTGATCCATTCGTCCCGATGGATCACTTCCAGCCGGTTAACTTCCACGCGGCGCTGTACTTCCTCTGACGATAGTCCCGCTACTGCTCGAAGCTGCCATGAAGCGTAATTGACGACGCCGCGTCCAATCGAGAGTCCCGTTTGATTCACCACTTCGATAACATCACCGGGATGAAATTCGCCTTGGACTTCAACGACACCTGCGGGAAGCAAGCTGCGCCCACCATCGACAAGTGCGTTCTCTGCACCTGCATCAACAATCGCTCTGCCCTGTGGGAACGAGTGAAATCCGATCCACTGTTTCTTCGTGGATAAGGTTTGCAGACTAGTCTCAAAATAAGTGCCTTTTCCGTTCCCTGAAACGGCGAGCAGCAGATCATCAGGCTCGGCTGACCTGCCTACGAATACGGGAACTCCGCCGCGAACAGCAATACGTGCTGCTTCTACCTTGGAGCGCATGCCGCCCGTGCCAACTGAAGAGCCGGATCCACCTGCCATTCGGAACAGCTCCTCACTAATTGTTCCTACTCGATCAATGCGGCGTGCGGCTGCGTTCTTCCTCGGATCCTCAGTATACAATCCATCTGTATCAGTGACGATCAGCAGTTGATCGGCTTTCACAAGATTTGCGACAAGGGCAGACAGCTTATCATTATCTCCGAACTTTTGCTCCAGCTCGTCAATAGCAACAGTGTCATTCTCATTGATGATCGGAATGACTTGGTGCTGCAGCAATTCCTCCAGCGTCCTGAGTGCATTGTCGACTCGTTTGCGATTCGAGAAATCGGAGCGTGTTAGCAAGATTTGGGCAACCGCATGCCCATGACGGTCGAACGCTTCATTATAACATTGCATGAGCAGCGCCTGACCTACTGCAGCCGAAGCCTGTTTCTCATGGACAAGCTTTGGCCGCTTGGCGTAACCGATACGCCGGAACCCTGCGGCAACTGCGGCTGAAGTAACCAGCAACACTTGATACCCCGCCTTGCGCAGAGAGGATAGCTCATCAGCGAAATATTGCACCTTGGCCCGATTGAGACCGCCCTCGTCCGATGTGAGCGAGCTGCTGCCTATTTTGACCACGATTCGTCGGTTCATAGAGGACACTCCTTTAATTAACACCCTTAAATAAATAGAAAAGACTCCCGTCCAGTTAAGGACGAAAGTCTATAGCTTCCGCGGTACCACCTTAGTTGATGAGTGCTCATCCGTCTTAAGAATCCCTTGTAACAGTGGGAATAGCTGTCCGATTCGTCATCGGCCGTTCAGGGATAGGTTCGGTCAGGCAACGTGGTAAATTATCGCAGCCAAGAAATTTACTCTCTGACACGTCTTCAGCTGTCCTACTGGTCCCGTCTTCACGTTAATGTGCATGCATATGTTTTCCTTATAGAATAGCATGGAGGAAGAGGGTTGTAAAGAATCGTATTCGTTGTTGAAAGGCTTAATAGAAATGAAAGTACGACACGATTATTTGAACAGATTCAAAGCCCCGATTCTTCGGACAGCTTCTTGCAGTCTCTCTTCCGAGGAAAGCAGACCAACACGTACATAACCTTCCCCGCTCTGGCCAAATCCAATGCCAGGTGCAACCATTACATGAGCTTGCTCCAACAGCAGATCAGCGAATGCCGCAGATGTATACCCCTTCGGAATGGGGAGCCAGGCGAAGAAAGAGCCTTGAGAAGGAGTTGCCTCCCAGCCAATATCGGACAGAGCACCGAATAGAGCATTGCGCCGGCTCTCATACGTCTGCACCAGCTGCTGCACACAATGCTGTGGAGACGTTAGCGCTGTGGCGGCAGCGGCTTGAATGCCTCCGAACAGGCTTACATAATAATGGTCTTGGATCAAATTAATGTACCGGACGATTTCACGATTCCCTAATGCAAAACCAACTCGCCATCCAGCCATATTGTAGGTTTTGGAGAGCGTGTAAAATTCTACCCCTACTTCCTTCGCACCCGGAAGCTCAAGGAAGCTTATCGGCCGCTGTCCGTCGAAACCGATCGCTCCATAGGCAAAATCACTGGCTACTACAATTCCGTTCTTTTCAGCAAAACGAATGGTTTCTTCATAGAAGGAGGCCGGCGCATTAACACCTGTAGGGTTATTCGGATAATTAATGAACATGAGTTTGGCTCTGTTCAAATCGTCAGCATGCAGCGCGGCATAGTCTGGAAGAAAGGCGTTGGATTCCAGAAGCGGCATAAATACCATCTCTGCACCGGACAGGGCAACACCTGACCAGTAATCCGGATAACCCGGGTCGGGGACGAGACATACATCGCCAGGATTCAACAGGCATTGGCTGATCTCAACCAACCCTGTCTTGCCTCCGAACAGAATGGCAACTTCAGTGTCCGGGTCGAGCTCCACATTGTAATCCTGCTTGTAGCGATCGGCAATCGCTTCTTTTAAGAACCTGTAGCCGCTGAATGGAGGGTACTTGTGATAAAGCGGATTGGATGCCGAATCCTGTAAAGCCGTAACAATATGGGAAGGAGTGGGCTGATCCGGATTGCCTTGTCCCAAATTAATAACATCGTGGCCCATACTGATCTGCCTTGTAACCTTGCTCACGAGGGAAGCGAAAAACTGCTCAGGCAGTTGCTTCATCCGTTCGGCTGGCTCGAACTTTGTTGGGGAGGTAGGTTGTTTATGTATATTCATTGATTCTCACTTTCGCGTTGTAGGTTTTACCTGATTATACTTCGAACCGTTATTTTTTCCAATCTGAATAGTTGTTGTTGCAAGGAAGTTAGTCTAAGATTGAAGAAAACGAATAGGGGGATTTGCGCAGATGACACAAACACAACAATTGCAGGTGGCCGTGCTGCAGATGGATATCGCAATCGGAGAGCCAGACCGCAATTACGACAATTTGCTCAGGATGCTTCATGATGCCGTACAGGCAGAACGCAAGCCGGATTTGATCATATGCCCGGAGATGTGGAATACCGGTTATGCTCTGGATCACATTCAGCAATTAGCCGACCCGCAAGGATTAAGGACTATAGAAATGATAGGTGAGTTCAGCAGGACTCATGATGTCCATATTATTGCCGGATCCATTGCGGAAAAAGTAGGAGAAGATGTGCGAAACACAATTTATGCTTTCAATCGCGCAGGTCAGGTTCAAGGTACTTATTCCAAGATGCATCTGTTTCGTTTAATGGATGAAGAAAAGTATCTTAAAGCAGGGACGACTCTCGGAGAATTGGAACTGGATGGCTTCAAAGCTGGAGCGATGATCTGTTACGATATTCGCTTCCCTGAGCTTGCTCGCAAGCTTGCACTGAATGGGGCAAAGCTGCTCCTGGTCCCTGCCGAATGGCCTCATCCGAGACTTCATCACTGGAGAACGTTACTAATGGCGAGAGCTATTGAGAATCAGATGTATGTTGTTGCGTGCAACCGGGTAGGGCGAAGCGGGAGTACTGATTTTTTTGGACATTCCATGATTATAGATCCCTGGGGAGAAATAGTTGCAGAAGGTGACGAGACAGAACGAATCATATCGGCGCAGATCGATTTGGACTTAGTGGACAAGGTGCGGGAGAAAATACCTGTATTCAAAGATCGCAGGCCGGAGCTATATTAATTGAATTTTGGACTTGTCAAAAGATAACATAATATGTTTGAATAAAGACAAGTTCGAAACATGTATTATACAAGATGGTCTAATGGGCTGTTAAAATGATTGACGGAGGTATTCAAATGAGTGTCTTGCAAACGAATACGAATGAACAATGGAATGAACGTTTGAATAAGTCGATTCCTTGGGGCTCCAGTACTTGCTCGAAAGCACCGCTGTTCCTTCCGGAAGAACCGGCCGTAATAGTTAAAGGGAAGGGATGCCGAGTATGGGATGCAGACGGGAATGTTTACATTGATTATCGCAATGGTCTTGGTCCGATCACGCTTGGCTATCAATTTCCGGAAGTCGATGAAGCGATTCGTCAGCAGCTGTCTAACGGGATTATATTCGGTCATCCTCATCCATTGGAAGCGGAAGTAGCAGAGTTGCTGTGTGAGGTCATCCCGTGTGCAGAGCAAGCCAGATTTCTGAAGACAGGTGGAGAAGCGCTGGCCGCTGTTATTCGTATTGCAAGAACATATACAGGCCGAGACAGGATCGTGCAGGTTGGGTATAACGGCTGGGTCAACTCCTTGGGCTCTGGGGGATTATCCTTGCCAGGCCAGGTAGCGACAGGGAGCACCGTGCCAGGAGTACCGGCGGCATTGTCTGCGCTTCACCATGTCGTGAAATGGAATGATCTTGCCGCTATGGAACAAGTGCTGGAAGCACATCCAGGTGAGTTTGCGGCTGTAGTCATTGCTGCGGATTATGCCAACATGGCAGCAGGTGCAGAATTTTATCCGGCAGTGAGGGAATTAACACGCAAGCATGGGGTTCTTCTCATCTATGACGAGATCGTAACCGGATTCCGGATGTCGCTTGGCGGTATTCAGGAATACTTCAGTGTGACACCGGATCTGGCTGTCTTCAGTAAAGGGATGGCTAATGGCATGCCGATTTCGGCTTATGTGGGAAGCAGAGAAGTTATGTCTGCCTGCGATCGCGGTAAAGCCGTGATATCCTCTACCTTCTCAGGGGAAACATTGTCTCTGGCAGCCTCCAAAGCGACCATACAAGTATATAAAACACGCAACGTCATCGAACATCTCTGGAAGCAAGGGGAGACATTGTGGAGCGGATTAAACGAGAAATTCAACCGTTATGGAATTCCGCTTGAGCTCAAGGGCACTTGGCCTTGTCCGGCCTTCACACCCGGCAAAGACGCGGAAGCAGGACTGCTTCAATCGTTCATGAGAGAGTCCTACAAACAAGGAGTCTCCTTATATAATGTTTCTTATGTTAATTTCAGTCACACTGATGCAGATATTCAGGAAACGCTAGAACGTCTGGATGAGGCATGCCGGTCCCTATCTGCCCGCTCCTAACAGGTGAACAACGATGATAATAGATGCTCATGCACATGTATGGGGGAATCAGTACGAAGAAAGTACAAGAACGCTGCTAAAGGCCTGTGAGCAGTATGGAATATCGAAATTATA
This sequence comes from Paenibacillus sp., assembly GCA_029239545.1. Classification (GTDB taxonomy): domain Bacteria; phylum Bacillota; class Bacilli; order Paenibacillales; family NBRC-103111; genus Paenibacillus_AA. Next base: position 18,079 of record JARBUQ010000002.1, on the reverse strand, counting down.
TGTTTCCGGACTCCTCAGCCACGATCCTGATCCTGCGGAAATAGCTATGCTCAATGCGGATGTGAGCCGATTTATGAAGGAACAGCCAGATTTGGTCGAAGGCTATTGTTATGTGAATCCCAATCATGTTGACGCGCTCGATGTTTTGAAGCAGGGAATCGAACAATACTCCATGTCCGGAATGAAGCTATGGGTGGCCACTCTATGCGATGATCCCAAGGTGTACCCATTAGTGGAGCAATGTATAGACTATAATGTGCCTATTCTTATCCATTCCTTCCATAAAGCAATCGGACAGTTGGAGCATGAATCGACGGGCGTACATGTCGCAAGGTTGGCTAAGCGATATCCTAAGGCGAAGATCCTGATGGCGCATTTCGGAGGGAACGCCTATCATGGTATCAAGGCAATCCGGGATTGTCCTAATGTATGGAGTGATTTCTCAGGTACGTATTTTCGCAGAGACGAGTTGGATTATGCGGTTCGACACATTGGTGTGGGACGGATCATATTCGGTTCAGATATTATAATAACGTATTTGGTTAACGTGGGGCAGTTAGAAGAAGCGGAGCTGACCCTTGAAGAGAAACAAATGATTTATTCTCAAAATGCCATGAAATTATTCGACCGAACGGTTAGAATATAACATTTGTTTCTAATGAAGCATAGGACCGGAGGTACACAAGTGTATACAGATGTAAACGTTCTGCTTGGTCAATGGCCTTTTCGTAAAATATACAAAAACACGCTGGAGGATCTGCGAAAGGTCCATAGCGATAATCGTATTACCGGAGGGTATGCGGCTTCGTTAAACAGCGTGTTTTATAATGATCCGTTCGAGGGAGACGAGGAGCTGCACGAACAGATCAAGGGAACGGAGTATAAACATATCCTTACCGTGAATCCGGATTTGCCCGGATGGGAGCGGGATATTGAAGAGGGGATACGACGTTTTGATATTCACGGGGTTCGTGTCTATCCGTGCTATCATCCGTTCGACTTGAACGGTGAAGCGATGTCCAGATTGAGTGAAGTATTAATCAAGCATGACCTACCATTGTTTATATCCAAACGCATGGAAGATGAGCGACTGGATTACTTGCTGCAACAGTTGCCCCTCGCAGTGGATAAGCTGCAGCAATTCATTGTAAGCAAACCGAACTTAAAGATTGTGCTGTTGACGGTTCGGATTGGTGAGATAGAAACAATGAAGGATGAGATTCTAGCGCATCCTCATGTGTATATGGATACTTCAGGTTTGAAGGATCGTGTATTCGTAATAGAGGATTTATTGAAAACCATTCCGGTTGAGCGGGTGTTATACGGTTCAAATCATCCTTTATTCACTTTGAAGAGCTCTTTTTTATTGGTAGAAATGGCAGCTATAGAGCAAAGCATTAAAGAACAGATTTGGGGAAGCAATGCTGATGTGCTGAAACGCAAATAAAAAACCTCCTTTCATGTTATGTTATATAACATGAAAGGAGGTTTTTTATTTATATTTCGTGAAGTATTAAAAAAAACTCAAAAAAACCGTTATTTATGTTAGAAAACATAACATATACTACTTGCTTTGATGGTCGAATGCATATATAATTGAAAATGTAGAGAAAATAGAGGAACGAAACCTTACATGGAACGGAATACTATTTTTCGGAGGGAGCGGTCGTCATGAATGTTGCATTACTTGCTCACGATGTTAAGAAAGAGGAAATGGTTAACTTCGTTATCGCTTACAAGCATGTGTTCGACAAGCATACTGTTTTTGCCACAGGCTCAACAGGCACCAAACTTATGGATGATGCAGGAATACACGTGTATCGCTTGAAATCAGGTCCGCTTGGTGGAGATCAGCAAATTGGCGCTCTTGTAGCTCAGAACGAAATCGATCTTGTTATTTTCCTTCGTGACCCATTGATTGCGTTAGCTCATGAACCGGATGTGACGGCTCTACTCAGATTATGTGATGTGCAATGTGTTCCCGTAGCAACGAATATTGCTACAGGAGAGATGCTGGTTAAGGCGATGGAACGTGGTGATTTAGGCTGGCGGGAAGTTATTCACAAGTATAAATCCTACAAGCGCAGCGGCACAGAAGGTTAGCGAATAATTGCTCCATGTAATGATTACAGGATAATACCCATTTAGATCCTGTTACGTGCTTGATCCTGCCTCTTTCATCTTCCCTGTGCGTTGTTCCACAATTCAACGCGGAGTCCGTGATGAGCCAACCTAACATGTGCAGGCAATTCATAAGGTTCATTTCGATCGACGCCGTGTGACAGATGTGTAAAGAATACACGCTTCGGTAACAATTCCCCGATTAATTCAATCGCTTCTATCATATCATAGACAGATCTAGAGCTCGGTTCAGCGTTCTCCTTGTAGTAATTCGTCCCCAATATAAGCAGATCAAGCCGCTTAAGCGGCTCTTTTTGTGCCTCTGTGAGCGAGATGGCGTCTGAGCAATAGGCGAAGCGATAAGCGGGTTTTTCAAAAATATAAGCATAAGAGAATCCGTTCTTGCCGTGACACACCTTCCAAGGGCTTATTTGCCATTCGCCGAAGGAACAGCCTTCATCGTTGTTCACGAAGGTCAAGTGCCGATCAAGCCAAGGATACTGATTGTTAATTGTTCGGGCTACTTCAGCGGGTGTATAAACAATGCCCTTGCGCCCGGTCCAGCGGCAGGAATCGGCCCACTCCGGAAGACCGGCAACGTGATCATGATGGGCATGCGTAACGAGCACCTTCTCCATAACTCGCTTGTCGATCAGCCTCATTTGATCCAGCCAGTCCGGTCCGCAATCTATAAATAATGTTTCTCCCTTAGGCGTTGTCAGGATAGCGGACGAGCGGTATCGGCGATTTACTCCCGTGGATCGGGCTTCGGCGCAAACTGCACAATCGCAATATACTCGGGGTACTCCCAAGGAATCGCTTGTACCTATGAACGTCAGGAAATCCATTAGTCTCGCACCTTTTTTTGTTGGAATGGTTGGTTATGATGGGCCTGCAAAACTTCCTTCATAGTAGTAATGAAAGCTTCAGCTGCCTTGGACAAATAACGACCCTTGCGATGTGAAATAACAAGCGTCCTTGTAGGCTTATTGGCTAAGGATGCATAGACAGGTGTGATCTGGCTCCATTGTCCCCGTGCCACCATAGCTGGCACAAAAGCGATCCCCATTCCCGCTGCTACAAGCGATTGAACGGTTTCGATATTGCTGCTTTCGAATACGATACGTGGAGAGAAGCCGGCCAGGCTGCACAAATCCAATGTAAGCTTGCGGAATCCTTGTCCCTTCTTCAAGATGATAAAGGGTTCAGACTCAAGCAGCTTCAAATCAACAGGAATTCCGTCAGGCTCGGACAAGGGGTGTTTAGGAGGTAAAGCCAGCAAAATTTCCTCCTCGATTAAGGTATGGTAAGATAAAGCATCTTCAATCAGCGGAAGAGATAACAAGGAAAGATCAGTCTGTCCATTAGCTGTCAGCTGTTCGAGACGTGCGGAGGTTTCTTCCACCAAGACGATGTCAATTTCCGGAAAACGCTTCTGGAATACAGGCAGAACAAGCGGTAATATGTGAGCTCCGGTGATGGGCAGGCTGCCAATGGTGAGTCGTCCTTTGCGGGTATGTGAAATATCGTCCATTTCTTGTTTGATTTGCTCCATCATATCGATAACCTTTTGAGCTTTCTCAATAAATTGAGCGCCCGCATGAGTCAGCTCAACGGCATTCGTATTGCGGTGAAACAATAACACGCCAATCTCCTTCTCCAGCTTGGATAATTGCTGGCTAAGCGAAGGCTGAGCAATATGGAGCTTCTCTGCGGCGCGTGAGAAGTTTTTGTCGGCGGCAATTTGGATGGCGTATTGAAGCTGCCTTAATTCCATTTTTGTATGGCTCCTTTGATTGGAAATCTTTACAGGATGATTGGCTATAGTTAAAACCTATCACACTTATAGATATTATATAGTGGATCAATCAAGGAGTAAATGTTATGATCTAACCAAAGAACGGACGAGGTGAGAACATGGCGAAGAAAACAATGTTTGAGAAGATTTGGGATAACCACGTTATTCAACAAGAAGAAGGCAAACCAAGCATTTTGTACATCGATCTCCATTTGGTTCATGAGGTGACTTCCCCGCAAGCTTTTGAGGGTCTGCGTTTGACTGGCCGCAAGGTGCGACGTCCTGAGCTGACTTTCGCTACCATGGATCATAACGTACCAACTAAGGACCGTTTTAATATTACGGATCCTATCTCCAAGCAGCAAATCGATACATTGTCGCAGAACTGCAAGGATTTTGGAGTTATGCTGTTTGATCTTAACCACGTCGATCAAGGCGTTGTTCACGTAATGGGACCTGAGGTCGGCTTGACCCACCCGGGTAAAACGATTGTATGCGGCGACAGTCACACTTCCACTCATGGTGCATTCGGCGCATTGGCATTCGGTATCGGGACAAGCGAGGTTGAGCACGTGCTCGCTACTCAATGCTTGCAGCAATCGAAGGCTAAGACGCTTGAAATTCGTGTTATTGGTTCTCTCAATGCAGGTATTACCGCCAAGGATTTGATTCTGGGTATTATCGGCAAATACGGCACGGATTTTGCAACTGGTTACGTAATTGAGTATACGGGTGAGGCTATCCGCAACTTGACGATGGAAGAGCGCATGACTGTATGCAACATGTCCATTGAGGGCGGTGCCAGAGCAGGTCTGATCGCACCGGATGATACTACGTTCGAATATTTGCGCGGACGTGATTATGTCCCTCAAGGCGAAGCATACGATCGTGCAGTTTCCGAGTGGAAGAGCTTGACTACAGATGAAGGCGCGACATATGACTGGGTGTTAGAGTTCGACGCTAATACACTTATCCCGCAAGTAACGTGGGGGACCAGCCCTGGTATGGGTACTGACGTAACAGCCAAGGTGCCGGTACCAAGTGAATTTCCGACTGAGAATGAGCGCAAAGCAGCTGAGAAAGCGATTGAATATATGGGGCTTACCCCAGGAACTCCGATGACTGAATTGAAGGTTGATCGTGTCTTCATCGGTTCTTGTACGAATGGCCGGATCGAGGATCTTCGCGCAGCGGCAGCCGTTGCTAAGGGCTATCAGGTTTCCTCGCATGTCAATGCAATTGTGGTACCAGGCTCCGGTCGTGTTAAGCTGCAAGCGGAGAAGGAAGGTCTCGACAAAATATTCAGCGAAGCAGGCTTCGAATGGCGGGATGCAGGCTGCAGTATGTGTCTGGCTATGAACCCTGATGTGCTCAGTCCGGGCGAGCGCTGTGCATCAACATCGAACCGCAACTTCGAAGGCCGTCAAGGCCGCGGCGGACGTACCCATCTCGTGTCGCCAGCTATGGCTGCAGCAGCAGCTATTGAAGGTCGATTCGTCGATGTGCGCGACTGGAAATTCAAAGTAGAAGCTGGCGTGTAACAAACGGCCGAGAGGAGAACCTAACGATGGAAGCATTTACTAAACATATAGGTATTGTCGGTCCAGTTGACCGTGTTAACGTGGATACAGATGCCATTATTCCTAAGCAATTCCTGAAACGGATTGAACGGACCGGCTTCGGTCAGTTCTTGTTCTTCGAATGGAGATTCGACGAGCAGGGCAATGTGAACCCTGAGTTCGAATTGAACAAACCGCGCTATCAAGGCGCTTCCGTATTGATCTCCCGCGTTAATTTCGGCTGCGGCTCATCACGTGAGCATGCACCATGGGCGATTATGGACTATGGCTTCAGAGTCATTATCGCTCCTACATTCGCGGACATTTTCTATAACAATTGCTTTAAGAACAGCATTCTTCCGATCAAGCTGTCGGAGGAGCAAGTGGATGAATTATTCCGGCGTACAACTGCGCATGACGGCTACAAGCTGAATGTTGACCTGGAGAACAAGACGCTTACAGATGAGTTCGGGCTTGAAATCTCATTCGATCTGGATGAGCATCGCCGTCAATTCCTGCTTCAAGGCTTGGATGATATCGGACTTACGCTTAAGCATGAGGATGCGATTACTGCTTATGAAGCTAAGCAAGCGGAGCGTTTAGCTCTTCGATAAGCTGTGATTATAAAATGACGTCTGTGGTTATTATGCCTAAGACGTCATTTTTTTTATTACTTTGAAGGAGAGAGGCATAGCATGAACAAAATCCGATGGGGAATTATTGGGTGCGGAAATGTGACCGAGGTGAAGAGCGGTCCGGGCTTTCAGTATGCTGACGGCTCAGAGCTTTCTGCCGTAATGAGAAGGGATGCTGCGTTAGCCGAGGATTATGCTAGAAGACATAATGTGCCCAAGTGGTATAGCAATGCCGATGAATTGATTGCGGATCCGCAAGTCGATGCTATTTATATAGCTACTCCCCCTGACAGTCACATGACTTATACGTTGGCAGCGGCGGCAGCAGGCAAACCCGTTTACGTAGAGAAGCCAATGGCGCTTAATGGAGCTGAATGCCAGAAGATGCTCGATGCTTGCCAAGCCGCAGGCGTGCCCCTATTCGTAGCTTATTACAGACGCGCGTTACCGCGGTTCTTGCAAATCAGGAAGCTGTTGGAGCAAGGAGCAATCGGAGAAGTCAGATTCGTACATACCACACATATCAAAAAGCTGACAGAGCAAAGCGATGCTCTGCCATGGCGGCTTAACCCAGCCGTTTCTGGCGGAGGTCATTTCTTCGATCTGGCGAGTCATACACTGGATGTGCTGGATTTCCTTCTGGGACCTATCCGGGATGCAGCTGGAAGTGTCGGGAATTTGGGCGGGGTTTATTCGGCTGAGGATTTGGTTACAGGTGCTTATTCCTTCGAATCTGGTGTACAAGGAACAGGAAGCTGGTGTTTCTGCGGTTATGAGAATAAAGAAATCAATGAAATTGTTGGCTCCAAAGGCAAGCTGACCTTCTCAACATTCGGGCATGAGCCGGTTCTGCTAACTACAGAGCAAGCCGTCCAGCAACATCCTTTCGATGTGCCCAAGCATATTCAGCAGCCGTTAATTCAGAGTATTGTCAATGACTTGTTGGGCAAAGAAAGATGTGAGAGCACAGGCTCCACCGCCATTCGAACGAGTAGAGTGATGGATGAAATAACACGAAAACGCTCATGATCAGCCTTATTCGGCATTATACGACTCTATGAATCGATTGTGGCGAAAAAGATAGAGTTTTTTGTTAAATCTCGCAACTTTTAACCATTTATTGGCGTCTAATCATTTGTCTGCTTTGCACAGATAGTGTCTTTTGGCTGCATAATTTGATAGAATATAGCTAATGCTGCCAGAAGGAACTCGCAGGGTACAGGCCAAAATGATAGAATGCCAGAGGTGAACAATGAAGGTCGGGAAAACACTACTGCCGCTGCTGCTCATGTTGATTATGGTCGCCATACTGTTGCCTGCTCGTGTCGAAGCGTCAAGCGCGGTTCAGCTGTATTTGAATGGAAAGAAGCTGAATCCTGAAGTTGCACCACAAATTGTGAATGAAGTTACGATTGTGCCGCTCAGAATTATTACTGATTCATTAGGCGCGAAGCTGACCTGGACCGATGAAGGGCAGCATATCAAGCTAGAGCTTGATAAGATGGTCATTGAATTACAGGTTGGCAATGAGATGGCCACAACCAATGGCGCTAAGGAGAAGCTCGAGGCGAAGCCAGTTATTGTGAGTGACAAGACACTCGTGCCAGTGCGTTTCATTTCCGAGAAATTCGGGTATGAAGTAGGTTGGGACAATGATTCAAGAACGGTTTCCTTAACTAAGGAAAAGATTACCCCTACTCCGTCTGATAATGGGAATAGCGGGAATGGAGCAGGCACAGGCACAGGGAATAATTCCGGGACAGGTTCTAATGGTTCTTCCGGCTCAAACGGTTCGAATGGATCGAACGGAGCTGGTGGCGGCACTGGATCTTCGAATGGCGGAACAACTGGAGGTTCCAAACCATCGGGGCCGATAACTATTGATCCATCTATTCCGACTTTAGCGAAGGTGGAGCTTGTGGGAGAAGAAGTAGTCATTCAGGCATCAACGCCAATCTCTCCGAAGATCTCTCTATTGTCAGGGCCAGAGCGCATTATCATTGATTTGCCGAATCTTTCTATGACGGGTTCACCTCTAACAGCCTTGTTCCCTAAGGGCGAGATTGCTGTTAAGGATCCAATCATCCAGAAAATTCGTTTTGCTCAAAACAGTCCCACAGTAGTCCGCGTAGTCCTCGATCTTTCCAAGAAATCCGGTTACAAGCTGACAGAGGATAAGGCAACCAACACAATCAAGATTCAAATGGTCAACAAACGTTACAAAGTAGTCATTGATGCCGGTCACGGAGGATCAGACCCAGGTGCTATAGCTCCAAGCAGCCGCCATGAGAAGGAATTTACGCTGGCAATGGAACAGAAGGTTATTGGCCTGCTTAAGCAAATGCCTGATATTGAAGTGTACGAGACTCGTTCGGACGATACATATCCTACTTTGCAGGAGCGTGTTGATTTAGCCAATAAGCTTGACGCAGGGTTGTTTATTTCCATTCACGCCAACAAATTCTCCAATCCGAGCGTGAACGGAACGGAAACGTATTATAACCGGAATGACAGCATTGATTTTGCGAAGCTTGTACATCAGAAAATGATGGATGTAAGTGGTTTGGCAGACCGAGGTGTGCGCAATGGAGATTTCAAAGTCATTCGCGAAACGAAGATGCCGGCAGTTTTGCTTGAAGTGGGCTATCTTTCCAATAAAAACGATGAGGCATTGTTATTCTCGGAAGAATTTCAGAATCGGATTGCCGGGGCAATCGCAGACGCTGTCAAACAATATTTTACGGGTAGTTAATGTTGAAAAGATATGATGAACTTATAATAGCTTACTAAATATTACGAATGGTTTAAGGAGTGAAGCCGATGTTAAAGCGTACGATAAGACGGGCTGCAATACCAGTTATTTTGCTGTTAACAGTAAGTGTAACGGGTTGCGGCACCAAGCCTACAACGAACAATGACCCCACGAATGCGTCTACTCCCGCTCCTGTAACGACACCAACGGTGAAACCGTCTGTTACACCATCTCCAACTCCTGCGGAAACGAAGATTAATGTTTATTACGCAGATACTCAAATGACCAAGCTCGTTGAGAAGCAAGCCACGCTTACGAATGTTACGGATACCGACAAATACAAAACAGCATTAGTCAAGCTACAGACTGTGCCAGATGCTTCTGTTGTAAGTTTATTTAAAGGGGTTAATATTCTCTCTGCGCAGCTTAAGGACGGCCTCGTGACCGTGGATGTAAGCATTGTCGATACAGGACGGCTCGGAGCTCCAGGTGAAGCGTTTTTGTTGGATGCTTTGAAGAAAACATTGTTTCAATTCAGCGAGGTTAAGACAATCGAACTTCTGGTTGACGGCAAAAAAACCGAGACCCTAATGGGCCATATGGATATCCCACATCCAATCAAACGATAATTTAAGAGGAGCGCAAGGAATGAATAACCGACTGAATCGCAACGTTAAGCTTGTCGTGACAGGCACGCTAATTACGACTATGATGCTCGCTTCAACCGCATACGCGGAGACTACGCCAACTACTGGAGCAGGCAACTCCACTACAAGCCAATCGAATGCATCATCCAATGTGAAGCTTTCCTTCCCGGACGTTGCTGCCTCACATTGGGCATCAAAGCACATTCTAAAGCTCGCCACGCTGGGTATTGTTCAAGGTGACGATGTGGGCTATAGACCTGATAATCAGGTAAGTCAACAGGATGTGCTGATCATGGCCATTCGGATGATGGGGCTGGAAGCAGAAGCACTGCGCTCCACAGCCTCATTCGCCCTTCCTTTCCCATCAAATGCTGAGATTCGTGAAGATGCAAGGGCTTATGTTGCTCTGGCCATCGAGAAAGGCTTAATAGCTGCCAATGAAGAAATGGCATCAGATACGAACAAATGGGGCAGTCGTGCAGCAACCAGAGAATGGGTAGCCAAGATGATTATTCGTGCGATTGGCAAACAGGATCTTGCTTCAACGAGCACCGAACCACTAGAATTTGCAGATAAAGATCAAGTTTCTGCTAATGCAGTAGGTTATATTTCTGCAGCAGTAACACTCAAGCTTGTTTATGGCTTTGACGATAATACGTTTGCTCCTAAAGGCAGCGTAACACGCGCACAGATGGCCACATTCCTGAGTCGTGCGGAGCCTTATCTTGAGAATCGTTCGTCGCGTGTATATGCGGGATATGTAACACAGAATAACGGCAATGTATGGACCGTTCAGGATAAGGACGGGGTAACGAAACAGCTCCAGCTATACCCTACCGCTTCGGTATTCGGGGTTGGTGAAGAAGGCCGCAAGATGACTGCCAGTGAAGTAAAGCTCTACTCGGAAGTATACGTGGTAATGGTGGACAAGGTAGGGTACTATGTGGAGGTTGTGAATGACGAACCCCGGATGGAGTCCATTACCGGATCATTGATAAGTACTGACATTCCAAATTTGACTGTTAAGATGTGGGTTGACTCGATGGAGACGACATATTCGCTTGAACCCAATGTAAGTATATTGGACAGGAATGGCGGCGGCATCAGTCTTGGAAGCCTGCTTCCGGATTCTATCCTTGAGCTGAAGAAGAATGGGGTAATCCAGAATTCCAAGATTGCTCAAATTAATGTCAAGCAGGTACCTGTTAACAAAACAGTAGACGGCACGTACGTTTCTCTGGATTTGCAGGCAAAAGAAATTAAGGTCAAGGAATCTGTAAGCGGACAAATCGAAACTTATCCTATCTCTGCACTCACTACCATTACGCTTGGCGATAAGCCATTCGATCCAGCAGCCCTGTATGCCGGTGATACGATCAAGATTGAAGTTAAGAATGGCAAGGCGAACGCTGTTACGGTTGTCAAACAATTAGTAGAGCTTCGTGATCAAGGGAAGCTCAAGAATGATATTAATACTGACAAAACGTTCGTAACGATCCAGAAGAGCAACGCTGCATTAGCATCCTATGAGTTATCAAACAAAACCCAAGTCGTGATCAATGGCAATGCTTATGCAACGATTCGCGATCTCAATATTGGAGACGATGTACAGCTTGAGATTAATGGGAACGTAGTGGATCGGATCATTGTAACAGGCACTAGCATTCAGGCTTTCTCCATGGCCACTATTGTCAGTTATATTCCCGAAGAGAAGCTTTTGAACGTTAAAGATGAGTTGGGCAAGCCTGCTGTTTATCAGCTGACAGCCAAAACCAAAATTCGTTATGATGAAACTGAACTTACTATGGATAGCTTTGCCGGAATATTCGTGAAGGGCAAAAGAGTGAATTTATCCGTATCCGACTCTAACTTAATTGCAATCCAAATCGCTACACGTCTGGAAGGTAACGTTGCCCAGATTAATACTGCTGCCGGTGAAATGACGATTACAACACCGAATAATCTCGTATACACCTATAAATATGCGACCATTCCTCTCATCGAAATGGCCAGCAAGCCATCAGGAGCGACTATAGCAGATGTAAAGGTTGGGGATTCCGTTCGTGTCATATTCAATTCTAGCCAAGACCAGATAGCTCAGATTCAGGTACGCAACTCGTTGATCGTGAATACTCTCACCAAGGATCTGGCATTGTCTTTGATCACGGTTAGAGATTCAGATATTACGACCGCGACACATGACGTGAAGACCATTCCGATCATTCGCGAAGGTCAGACGGGATTAACTCTGGCGGATATTCCTCTCGATAAATGGGTGCAGTTCGATTATATCGGCAGGACACTGGAAGGCATAAGACTGCTGAATCCGATTCGTGGAACCTTATCCGCAGTGGATGCCGTTAACAATAAACTGACAGTTGTTGATTATAACAATATTTCTCATGTTGTTGACGTAGGGCAAACCTTTACTATTAAAGCTGGCGGTACTACATATACATCGCTTAGCTCTTTGAAGCCTAATGATCGCATTCAGACGGTTACGGATTCTAAGGGAAGAACCAAGATTGCAATCCTGACGGCACAAACCAAAGTAGTCAGTTTCTATGATCAATCAACCAAAGACATAACATTTAAAAAAGAAACGCTTAACGAGACTAATGTATTTAAGCTTGACGATCAAGTTTATATTCATCAAGGCGGTTCCCTATTAAGCCCTAATTTCTTAGTTAATAATGATACAGTTCAAGTTTATTTTATGGACAACAAAATTGTTGAAATATCAAAATAAAGGGTGATTGGCAGGGTATCGTCGGCATGCTTTGTGCATGCCGACGATTTTTTTCGCAAAAATGTCGAAATTACTCACAATTAACTCTTGAACAGCGCGTCCACTTCCGATAAACTGAATCACAATGAGAAGAGAAGGGAGTCGTCAGATGACCGCCAAAAAGGTTCGTCATATTCTGGATACGGTAGCGGATATGTTCCCGCAAGCCCATTGTGAGCTGCATCATTCTAATCCGTTCGAATTGACGATCGCAGTCCTGCTCTCTGCTCAATGCACTGATGAAACAGTTAACAAAGTCACCGCTTCTTTATTCCAAAAATATAAAGCACCAAATGATTATTTGGCGGTGCCATTAGAGGAATTAGAACAAGATATCCGACGCATTGGTTTATTCCGTAACAAGGCTAAAAATATTCAAGGCTTATGCGAAATTTTAATGACCCGCTATAACGGACAACTACCAGAACGGCATGAACAGCTTGTAGAGCTCCCTGGTGTGGGGAGGAAAACTGCAAATGTGGTCGTTTCCAATGCATTCGGTGTGCCGGCAATCGCAGTGGATACACATGTGGAGCGGGTATCCAAGCGTTTAGGTCTGGCGTCGCCTGATGATTCTGTACTGCAGGTGGAGCAGAAGCTGATGAAGAAGGTACCCAGGGACGAATGGACAAATACGCATCACAGGCTGATCTTTTTTGGCAGGTACCATTGCAAGGCTCAAAACCCGCAATGCGCAGGTTGTCCATTGCTTGATGTTTGTTCGGATGGTAAACAACGTATGAAAACACCGAAAAAAAGGAAATCTAAGGAATGAAGATAAGAGAGAGGAATGATCAGCATGAAATGTATAGCTGTATATACAAATGATTTTGAGTTGTTTTCTGACATTTTTGAGAAAGTAATTAACACACCGCTTGGAGTAGATGAAGAAACGGAAGTGGATGGAGTAACTATTTTTGAGTCCGGTGATGTTCCCGAGAACTATCTGGATCGCATGAAGACTAAGCCGGATGTAGTTGTGATGAAACACCGTGACCGCAATATTACGATATTGCAGCATGGGGAAGTATTCGAAATTTTTATACCTGAAAATGAAATTGTGGTACACTAGAAACCGGAGAAATTCGGTTTTTTTTTATGGAAACATAGGAATGGGGAGATTGAAACATGAACGCACTGCACCACTTCCGGGAAACAGCGACCGCCGAGGCGCTCACGGCCATTCGTGAAAGAATGGCACAGGAAGGAGATACTATTCATGCTGTGAAGGTAGAGGAGCTAGCGCTTAAGGCCGCTGATCCGCTGCTCAGAATTGCCTTCTGCGGCCACTTCTCGGCAGGCAAATCCAGCTTGATTAATAAACTGTGTGGATATCCGCTGCTGCCATCCAGTCCGATTCCAACTAGTGCGAATGTTGTTACTATCAGGAGCGGCTCGCCTGGGGCTACTGTTATTCCGGTAAGGGTTGGGATAGATCCGAATCAACCAAATGGTTCTGAAGAGCATGAACCGGTAGAAGTTCAATTAGATGAGCTGGATGCTTATTGCAAGAACGGTACTGATATAGCCTCAATCGAGATTCGATATCCGATTCCTCTGCTGGAAGGGCGTGCAGCATTGCTGGATACACCGGGTATTGACTCGACTGACTCCGCGCATATGCTCGCTACGGAATCGGCACTGCATCTGGCGGATGTAGTGTTCTATGTAATGGATTACAATCATGTGCAGTCTGAGGTGAATTTTGCCTTCTCCAAGAGGCTGAAGGAGTGGGGAAAGCCGCTTTATTTGATTGTCAACCAAATCGACAAGCATCGCGAGCAGGAACTCACATTCGAACAGTATCGCAGCAGTGTAAAAGAGGCATTCGACAATTGGCATATTGAACCGGACGGGATTTTGTATACTTCTGTTAAGGTCAGCGAGCATCCGCTGAATGAATGGAGTAAGCTGGAACGAATCGTTGCAGATTTGACTGAGCTCTCTTCGCCGCTAAGAACACGCAGTGTAGTACAATCTGCCCGTTTTATGACGGGTGAGCATATTCAATGGATTCAGGAGCAGAACGAAGAAGAGAAGCAAGAGGCACGTGCTTCATTGGACGAAGAGGAGCTTCCGATTGTTCTGGAGCAAGTGAAGGCGCTTGAGCTTCAGCAGGATGAAATGAATAAACATGCGTATTCTTATCTTCCGGAATTGAAGAAGGAAATTGCGCTTCTGCTCGATAATGCCACGATTACTCCGGCAGGAACGAGAGAGCTGGCCCATATGTATTTGCAGAGCCGCAAGCCGGGATTCAAGGTCGGTTTGTTCGCTCGCGCTGCGACGACTGCCAAGGAAGTGGAGCAGCGGCTGCAGGCATTCGCGAGCCACTTTCAGGAGCAGGTGCAGGCGAGCATTGTTTGGCATTTGCGGCAGCTTCTGCTGCGCGAAGCGGAGCGGTATGCGAGCGGCGCGCTAGATGCCGCTATGGTCGATGCGCGGCTGGAACGAGCGGCCAGCGCAGCGGGGCCTGAGTGGTTGGCCGCGCAGGTGCAGAGCGGAGCCGGCTTTACCGGCGAATATACGCTCAACTACACGCGTCAGCTTGCGGCAGACGCGAAGACGCTCTTCCGCCGCGAGGCGTATGCCCTCGCGGACGAGATCGGCGCGTACGCCGCCGAAGAGGCAAGCGCAGCCGCAGCGGCGCAGGCGGCGCACCTGGCCGCGCTCGAAGCGCGGCTGGGCGCATACCGCCGCCTGCAGGCGCTTGAGGCGCGCGAGGCCGCGTACGCGGCTGCGCTGGCGGCGCTCTTGCCCGCCGCCGCAGACGCGGCAGCGCCGGCACTGCCGGATCCCGCAGGGTACCCTGCGGGATCCGGCTCGGCGCAGCCGGGCGCGCACGGCGCGGCGAGCGCTGCTGCGCCGCGAGGCCGCGCTTCAGGCGCGGCCAGCGCCGCGGGCGCTGCGCACGCAGCCGCCGCGCTGCACGCGCCTGCGCCTGGCGCAGCCAGCGGCAGCGACCCGCGCCGCGGCATGGTGCAGACAGCTGAGCGGCTGCACACAGGAGCCGGGCTGCTGCAAGGCATCCCGGCCATGAAATCCATAGTGAACGCCATGCGCGAGAAGGCGGAGCGCCTTGAGAGCAGCACGTTCACAATCGCCTTGTTCGGCGCGTTCAGCGCCGGCAAATCCTCCTTCGCCAACGCTTTAATGGGAGAAGGCATATTGCCGGTCTCGCCGAACCCTACGACAGCGGCCATCAACAAAATAGTGCCGCCAACATCGGAATGGCCGCACGGCTCAGTCAAGGTACAGATGAAATCTGCAGAAACTATGCTCGAGGATATACGTTATTCCCTGCAAGTACTTGGACATTCCATCAACGGAATTGATGAAGCATTGGTTCAGATCGAGCGCTTGAAGCCGGAGCAGGTAGCTCCGAGCGGCAAGCCGCATTACACATTCCTCAAGGCTGTACGCAGAGGCTGGGACTTCGCAGCGCATCGCCTGGGCGATGAGATTCGAGCTGACCTGGAAGAATTCCGTGACTATGTCGCGGAAGAGAGCAAATCCTGTTACGTGTCAGTAATTGAGCTGTATTACGCTTGTGCGCTTACAAACCAAGGAATGGTCCTGGTTGATACCCCCGGAGCGGATTCAATCAACGCACGCCACACGGGTGTTGCCTTTGACTATATTAAGAATGCAGATGCAATTCTATTCGTGACTTATTATAATCATGCTTTCTCCCAAGCCGATCGGGAGTTTCTGCTGCAGCTCGGTCGAGTCAAGGACACTTTTGAGCTCGATAAAATGTTTTTCGTCGTGAATGCCGCGGATCTGGCTTCCACCCCGGAAGAGCTTGAAGGAGTCGTTGGACATGTAACGTCCAATCTGCTTCAATACGGCATTCGTCATCCGCGTATTTATCCAGTATCCAGCTTGGCCGCTCTAGACGGCAAATTAGGCGGAGATAACGAGCTGTTAGCTGATTCCGGCATCATTCCGTTTGAACAGGACTTCGTCCGCTTTGCATTCGAGGAGCTGGCTGACATAGCGGTGCATGCCGCTGAACAAGAATTCGTTCGGGCAGTCAGCGTGCTAAGAGAATGGATTGACAGTGCGAAGGAAGGCGAAGAGGCGCGCAAGCAGCGGATTGAACGACTTCGTGAGGCCAAGCAGCATATTGAAGCTATGCTGAGCGCCTACAACCCATCCGAGGAGCTCAGGGAGGCCAGCAAAGAGGGCAAGGAGCTGTTATTCCATGTGAAGCAGCGTCTGATGTATCGTTTCGGGGAACTGTTCACATATGCTTTCAATCCGGCTTCACTGCGTGAAGATGCGGGCCCGATTCGCGGTCTGCTTCGTGCAGCCGCTAGCGATCTGCTTAGAATGATAGCCTATGATCTCTCCCAAGAGATGTTAGCGACGACATTACGGATGGAACAAGCTCTCAATCGACTTGCACGCAGGAGAGAAGAGAAGAACGTATCCCTTATTCGCGAGCGCATTTCCACATATGAAGGCTCGGCCTACACTCCCGCCAAATTCATTACTCCTTCCGTGGAGGAGACTTTGTCTGGAATCGCCTTCGAGGAGAAGGAGCTCGCCAGCATATACAAGAACGGCAAACATTTCTTCGAGGGTAACGGACGGACGACTTTGAAGGACCTTTTAGAAAAACGTCTGCAGGAACCGATCGCCAATTACATTGAGCGGCATACGATCCTCATTGAACAAACGTATGCTTCTCAATTCGAGCGCTGGATTGCCAAGGTCCATGACCAGCAGATGCAATCAGTCAGTGAGCATGTTGAAGGGATAATGGACGCTCTGGAGATGAAATACGACATCAATGAGCTGCGTCGTCTGGAAGAGCGGTTTTCCGCTCTGTCATCAAGAACCTGATATTATTATACAAGGGGAGCAGTCCTAGGACTGCTCCCTTTGAGCTTGCATTGTTTGTAATTGAGGGAAACCCGAAGGGGGTTCTTCTTTGTTCGTTCCTTTTCTTACTGGTGGAAATAGCTGCAAAAAAGGTTACTGCTTAGGTCCCTAACAATATTGGTAGTTTTTTCTCGAATATTTTCGGGGCCATCCCCATGAGTGAACAATGTACAATGATCCAATCGGCGAGAGATGCTCGACTTTTTCGAGTATCTCAGCCTTCTGGGGGCCCGAACAGCGAGAGATGCTCGACTTTTTCGAGAATCTCAGCCTTCGGAGGGCCCAATTGTGTGATCGTATAACGGGAATTAGTTCAGGGGCATCCTACTATTGAAGTGCATCGCAATGACTCCGTAAGCGATCTGCTTTTTCGGGTATAGTTCCCCCCTGCTCCCGTTAGTCTGCATGATGTTCTTCGACTTGCCTCATGATCCTAGTGCATCTGTATGAAATTTCACACATAATTTGCCGCATTCTGGTTTAATCCATTATTATATGCGATTTTTCATACTCTTCGGACGAAAATGCAAGCATCTGCGATAATCTGTATGAATTTTCGAATACAATTGATGCCGTTCACCCTGATCGAATCGGATCTGCAACAGGCTTCCGATACCGGAAAGCCGCTGCTTAACCTGACAACATTGGGGATCGAATGGGCCTCCGCCTGTTGCAAATGCTGTATATTGTGCACCATTACATGCTGCACTTGGCTGGATAAAATGGAATCGGTGTTATGCATGCGCTTAACCTCACAACATTGGGGACCAAAGGAGACTCTCCTTAGTTCGGTGCCTTGTCGGGGTGGTGGAGATCAGCTGCAAAAAAGCAATTCAGTCGAGTTGACCCATCTATTGCAGAAAAGCAAGTAAGCAGGCAAGAGAATCGA